>NZ_QAJD01000161.1:85148-94465 GCF_003061465.1 Aeromonas sp. HMWF017 | reverse complement strand
GATATACTCAGCGCGCTTCGTGCCACCCGGGAACAACTCCCGACCCCAGGCGCTCTGTCCGTGGCCACGCCCCCCCCCCCATGACGACAAGGAGCCACCTCATGATCCGAACCCTGCTTTTGACCGGTGCCGCCATTGCGGCCTATGCCCTGACCCAGAGCCACTCTCTGCTTCCCCTGCTCAGCCTGCTGGCCCTGCTTTCGCTCTGGGTTGTCAGCGAAATTGGCAGCTTCTATCGCGCTCTTCCTCCCGCCGTGCTGGATGAGCAGGAGTATCACCACGACTTTTAACCGGATGAAAAATGGTGTGAAACTGTCGAGATACCGTTAGTTCCATACCGTTTTGCTCTCTGAAATCAACCGGCTATAACAACAGGATCCACTGGGTTCGTGGCGATAGCAGCCATGTTCCTCTATATCTTCTGTACTCAAACAGGAGATAACCCATGAGGCACATCAGCGAAAACGGACTGTTTTTGCTGCTTTTTTTGTCGTTGTTACTGGCAGGTACGCCGCGGGCGATGGCACAAGGCAGGGATTTCAGACAGGCCCCCAAGGCGCTAACGGCGATCAAGCAGGGTCAAGTGGCCCAGCAACACGGCAATCTGCAAAAAGCCATCGCCCTTTACTGTGTCGCCGCAAGCACCGGCAATCCCGAAGGATATTTCCGGATCGGCCGCCTGCTCGCCACCGGCCCTGCCTCGGTACGCAGCGCAAAGCTGGCCAACAGCTACCTCGCCATGGCAATGCGCCTTGGTAACCGACAGGCTGCCCGCTACTACAACGCCCGCATCGGCAATTCTCCCATGGGTGATCAGTGCGGCATGGGGATCCGTGGCGGTCAGGGTGGCTATCTGGCCGGGCTCCCTTCCACCCCCTTCAATGTCGACTCCTGGGTTGCCCGCCAGCCCCCCGCCAAGCAAAAGCTTGTCACCATGCTGCGTCACGCCGCCAAACACCATAAGGTGGATGCCCGGCTGGTGCTGGCGATTGCCATCGCCGAATCCAATCTCAACAGCCGCGCCGTTTCACCCAAGAATGCTCAGGGGCTGATGCAGCTGATCCCCGAAACCCAGCAACGGTTCGGGGTAACCCGACCATTCGATCCGGCCCAGAACATCAAGGGTGGCGTCAGTTATCTCAAATGGCTGGATCGCCGTTTCGATGGCGACTGGGTACTGATCTCGGCGGCCTACAATGCCGGGGAAAAAGCGGTTGAGCGCTATGGCGGGATCCCACCCTATGACGAGACGCAGGAGTATGTGAAACGGGTGCTTTACTTCGCTGGCCACAAGCAGCCCTGAGCGGAAAATCAGAAGGTCGCCCGACCGGAAGGCGGCACACGCCTCTTTCTGCGGCCACTGTGGCGGCCACGCCCCCAATAATCGAAGCCATAGTGACGGTAGTAACCCACCAGATTGCTGACCAGAAACAGCCCCTCCATCAGCGCGGCGACCGGTGAGCCCACCAGCAGGTTGTTGAGCAGCCAGCAGAGGGTGCCGAGCAGCATCCAGCGCCGCAGCTGGCGATCGTCAGGGCAAAACGCAGCCTGGGTTTGCAACAGGCTCGCCAGCAGCCCGATCCATGAGAGCAGGCCCTGATAGGTCGCCAGCGCCGCCGCACAGGCCAACCCCATGAAAAGCCACATCAAGATGCGGCGAACCAGCCAGATGCTCACCAGAAAGCGCATACTGGCCAGCAGCAACAGGCTGGCGGCAGACCACTGCTCGAGCAGGGCAAAGTGACCGGCATTGAGCGCGCAGGAGAGGGCCAGACAGGCCAGGATCCTGCGGCGCTCCCGCAACTGAAACGACAACAGATCGAGCAGCAAGGCCAGGCTCACCACCAGTTGCGACCACAGAAACTGCGACATCATCCACACCTCATCCGTCATTTGGATGACGCAGCATGAGGGGATGGCCGGAGAGCGGCATTAACCCGTGTTAATGCGCTTGCGGATCCGTGACAGGGTGACCGGGCTGATGCCGATGTAGTTGGCGAGCTGCACTTGGGTCAGTCGTGCAGGCCAGTGGGGGAAGATGTGGCAGAGCTCCCGATAACGCTCTTCGGGGGAGTGGAGCAGCAAAAACGCCTCCTTGCGCTCCTTGTAACCGAGCTGCTGACGCAGCAGGGCCATGCAGACCGGCTGCCAGACGGGCTCATCCAGCAGGGCGATCGGCACCCGCACCACCTGCAACTCCGTCAGCGCCTCCAACTGGTAGCGGGCGGGCGACCCGGTGATCCAGCTGTCATAGAGCAGGCAGAGCTCCCCTTCGAAGTAGAACTCCTTGCAGCGCTCCTGCCCGTCCCGGGTGTAATGGCAGGCACGGGCTATGCCCGTTTCGACATAGAAGGCCGCATCCTGCTCGGCCCCTTGCGCCAACAGCACCTGACCGGCGCGCAACGTCAACCGGGGCAAGCGCTGGCAGATGGCTTCGCTCAGGGCAGCGCCCAATCCCATGGAGCAGAGAAAGGTGGCCAGTGAGGGAACTTGAGGAGATGGGATCATGAGGGCTCCGGCACAAAACAACAGCCCACATCATGCCCAAATTGCACGGCTGATGCAGCAAGACGTGACCGCGGCGGCAAAGGGGGACACCAACCGGGTGCCGCCTTTGCCCCCCCTCGTCCGTTGGTTTACAATCGACGGGTTTTTTGGAACCCGGTTGACGGCGTGTCGACCTGGCCCCACCACGACATCAGTCTGTTAATGCCAAGACATTAACCTGCTGAAAAGGAAGAGAATTAGCCAATGGCTCAATTTATTTACACCATGAACCGGGTCGGCAAGGTAGTGCCGCCCAAGCGTCATATTCTCAAGAACATCTCCTTGAGCTTCTTCCCAGGCGCCAAGATCGGCGTGCTGGGTCTGAACGGCGCCGGTAAATCGACCCTGCTGCGCATCATGGCGGGCATCGACACCGAGATCGAAGGGGAAGCCCGTCCGCAGCCCGGCATCAAGATCGGCTACCTGCCGCAGGAGCCGAAGCTGGATCCGGAGCAGACCGTACGCGAAGCGGTCGAAGAGGCCGTTGGCGAAGTGAAGCGTGCCATGGCCCGTCTGGACGAGGTCTATGCGGCCTACGCCGATCCGGATGCCGACTTTGACAAGCTGGCCCGCGAACAGGGCGAGCTGGAAGCCATCATCCAGGCCCAGGGCGGCCACAATATGGAAAACCAGCTGGAGCGCGCGGCCGATGCCCTGCGCCTGCCGGCATGGGATGCCAAGATCAAGCACCTCTCCGGTGGTGAGCGCCGCCGGGTGGCGCTCTGCCGTCTGCTGCTGGAGAAGCCGGACATGCTGCTGCTGGACGAACCGACCAACCACCTGGATGCGGAATCCGTGGCCTGGCTGGAGCGCTTCCTGCACGACTACGAAGGCACTGTAGTGGCCATCACCCACGACCGTTACTTCCTCGACAACGTGGCGGGCTGGATCCTGGAGCTGGACCGCGGCGAAGGTATCCCGTGGGAAGGCAACTACTCCTCCTGGCTGGAGCAGAAGGACGCCCGTCTGGCGCAGGAAGCCAGTTCCGAAGCGGCTCGCCGCAAGTCCATCGAGAAAGAGCTGGAGTGGGTTCGTCAAAACCCGAAAGGGCGTCAGGCCAAGTCCAAGGCCCGTATGGCTCGCTTCGAAGAGCTCAACACCAACGACTACCAGAAGCGCAACGAGACCAACGAGCTGTTCATTCCACCCGGACCGCGCCTCGGCGACAAGGTGGTGGAAGTGGCCAACCTGCGCAAATCCTACGGTGATCGGGTGCTGATCGACGATCTGTCGTTTGCCATTCCGAAGGGTGCCATCGTCGGCATCATCGGCCCGAACGGTGCCGGTAAGTCGACCCTGTTCCGCATGATGTCGGGTCAGGAGCAGCCGGATTCCGGCGCCATCACGCTTGGTGAAACCGTGGTACTGGCCTCTGTCGATCAGTTCCGCGACAGCATGGATGACAAGAAGACGGTATTCGAAGAGGTCGCTGACGGTCAGGATATCCTGCGCATCGGCAACTACGAGTTCCCGAGCCGCGCCTATATCGGCCGCTTCAACTTCAAGGGTTCCGACCAGCAGAAGCGGGTTGGCGAACTCTCCGGTGGTGAGCGTGGTCGTCTGCATCTGGCCAAGCTGCTGCAGACCGGCGGCAACGTGCTGCTGCTGGATGAACCGACCAACGATCTGGATATCGAAACCCTACGCGCCCTCGAGAACGCCCTGCTGGAGTTCCCGGGTTGTGCCATGGTCATCTCCCACGACCGCTGGTTCCTCGACCGTATCGCCACTCACATCCTGGACTATCAGGATGAGGGCAAGATCGAGTTCTTCGAAGGTAACTTTACCGAATACGAAGAGTGGAAGAAGAAGACCTACGGCGCCGAGGCGATCCAGCCCCATCGCGCCAAGTACAAGCGCATCGCCAAATAAGGCTGACTGCGTGTTGAGGGGAGCTTCGGCTCCCCTTTCTCTTGCCTTTTGACTTACAATCCTAGACGGATGCCTTTGCATGGATGTAGCACGATGACGACCCCGATAGAGAAAAAACTCACCATCCAGATCCGGGTTGAACCGGGTTGCCTCGGGCCGGATGGCAAGGAACACATAGAGACCTTCTGTGCCGCCGCCGCCAAGATGTTTGCCGCTGTGGAGCCCGAGCTGGTGAGCTGGGTGCTGATCCCCCGCTACGACAAACAGTTGCCGGAGCAGGAGTTCTTTATCGAGGGGCGCAAGCTAACCGAAGAGCAGGCCAGCCTCTTTCTGCGCCGCTTCGGCCGCGAGCTGGGTGAGGTACAAGACCGGCTCGACTCGGTGCTGGCCCAGCTGGTCGAGCGCTACTTCAAAACCCTTTAAGCTCCCAATTTTCGATAAAAGGTTCTCTGCTGAGAACCTTTTTTCATGCTCAAAAAGCAAACGTTTGAATTATTACTCTATTCATTGATCTGCTTCGCAGATCCGGGGTTTGTAAACGGCGCCGCCTGTGTAAAAATGTGCGCGCTGTCACGGTATCAGGACGAGTCTGGTTACTTAACCGCCAGAAACAGGGCAATTTACCCCGCATGGATGGGATAGCCCGTTCCCCTGCTGCTTATTTCACGTCACCTATTGGAATCCAACATGAATCAACAACACCAAGCTGCCAATCAGGCCGCCGGGCAAGGATTGCTTGAGCGCCTGTTTGCCCTGCAAGGCCATGGCACGACCGCCCGCACCGAAGTGATCGCCGGTATCACCACCTTCCTGACCATGGTCTACATCGTGTTCGTCAACCCGCAGATCCTCTCTGCGGCGGGCATGGACACCCAGGCCGTGTTCGTCACCACCTGCCTCATCGCCGGTATCGGCAGCATCCTGATGGGTCTGCTCGCCAACCTGCCCATCGCGCTGGCCCCCGCCATGGGCCTCAACGCCTTCTTCGCCTTCGTGGTAGTGGCCGGTATGGGCTACTCCTGGCAAGTGGGTATGGGCACCATCTTCTGGGGCGCCATGGGTCTGTTGATCCTCACCCTGCTGCGGGTGCGCTACTGGCTGATCGGCAACATCCCGCTTACTCTGCGGGTCGGCATCACCGCCGGTATCGGTCTGCTGATCGCCCTGCTCGGCCTGCACAACGCCGGGATCGTGGTGGCCAGCCCCGCGACTATGGTGACCGTGGGCAATCTCACCTCCCTGCCCTGCCTGCTGGGACTGCTCGGTTTCTTCCTGATCTGCATCTTCTCCGCCCGCGGCGTCCACTCCGCCGTGCTGATCGCCATCGTGGTCACCACGGGTCTGGGCTGGCTGTTTGGCGATGTCACCTTCAAGGGCTTCGTCTCCATGCCCCCCAGCATCGAACCGGTGTTCGGCCAGCTGGATCTGATGGGCTCGCTCGATATCAGCCTCGCCGGGATCATCTTCTCCTTTATGCTGGTCAACCTGTTCGACTCCTCCGGCACCCTGATCGGCGTCACCAACCGCGCCAAGCTGGCCGATGACAAGGGCCACTTCCCGCGCATGAAACAGGCGCTGATGGTCGATAGCGTCAGTTCCGTCGGCGGCGCCTTCATGGGCACCTCCTCGGTCACCGCCTTTATCGAGAGCAGCTCCGGCGTTGCCGTCGGCGGCCGTACCGGTCTGACTGCCATCGTGGTCGGCCTGCTGTTCCTGCTGGCGATCTTCTTCTCTCCGGTCGCCGCCATGGTGCCGGCCTACGCCGCCGCTGGCGCCCTTATCTATGTGGGTGTGCTGATGTGCTCCGAGCTGACTCGGGTGAAGTGGGAAGATCTGACCGAAGCGGTACCGGCCTTCATGACCGCGGTGATGATGCCGTTCAGCTTCTCCATCACCGAGGGGATCGCCGTGGGCTTCATCTCCTACTGCGTGATGAAGGCAGGTACCGGCCGTTGGCGCGAGATTAACCCCTGCGTGCTGGTGGTGGCCCTGCTGTTCGTCCTCAAGTTCGTCTGGGTCGACAGCCACTAACTCCGGCTTCTGCCAACAAAAATGCCAGTCAACTGACTGGCATTTTTTTATTCCGGCGTTGCTATAGTATGCGCTGGCCATAAAAAAATCCGAAACCAGTGGTTTCGGATTTTTGCTATTCAGCATGTGGCAGAGCGGGGTTATCCCCTCGCCTGCCACCTCGGCAGCACTTACTCGGCAGCCATGCAGGCTTCGATGTAAGCCAGTGCTCGGTCGATACGCGCCAGCACGCGCTCCTTGCCCACCAGCGCCATCACGGCGTCGATGGCAGGGGATTGACCCAGACCGGTGACGGCCACGCGCAGCGGCATACCGACCTTGCCCATGCCCTGACCCAGCTCGGCGGCGGTCGCTTCAATCAGCTCGTGCAGCGCTTCGGTGGTCCAGCTATCCAGTGCAGCCAGCTTGGTCTTGGCCAGAGCCAGCGGCTCGGCAGCGACGCCACGCAGGTGCTTCTTGGCAGCGGCTTCGTCGATCGCCTCAAAATCTTCGAACAGGTAGCGGCTCTGGGCAGCCATCTCAACCAGGGTGTTGCAGCGCTCGGCCAGCAGGGTGACTACCTCGGCCAGCGCCGGGCCATTGTTGGTGTCGATCTTCTGGTTTTCCATGTGCCAAGCCAGGTGTTTGGCCACATAGGCCGGATCCAGGCTGCGCATGTAGTGGTTGTTCAACCACAGCAGCTTGTCGGTGTTGAAGGCAGAGGCGGACTTGGAGATGGCATCCAGGCTGAACAGCTTGATCATCTCTTCCAGGCTGAAGATCTCCTGATCACCGTGGGACCAGCCCAGACGTACCAGATAGTTCAACAGCGCTTCCGGCAGGTAGCCGTCGTCGCGGTACTGCATCACGGAAACGGCACCGTGTCGCTTGGAGAGCTTGGCACCGTCGTCACCCAGGATCATGGAGACGTGGGCAAACTCAGGTACCGGCGCGTTCAGCGCCTTGTAGATGTTGATCTGGCGCGGGGTGTTGTTGATGTGATCTTCACCACGCACCACGTGGGTGATCTCCATATCCCAGTCATCGACCACTACGCAGAAGTTGTAGGTCGGCGCGCCGTCGGTACGGCGAATGATCAGATCGTCCAGCTCGGTGTTGGCGAACTCGATGCGGCCACGGACGTGGTCATCGAACACCACTGAACCTTCGGTCGGGTTGCGGAAGCGGATCACGTGCGGCGCATCGGCCGGGTGATCGTGGGCGTGGTCGCGGCACTTGCCGTCATAACGGGGCTTCTCGCCGTTGGCCATCTGGCCTTCACGCAGCGCTTCCAGACGCTCTTTGGAGCAGTAGCACTTGTAGGCGCGGCCGTCAGCCAGCATCTCGTCGATCAGCGCGTTGTAACGATCGAAGCGCTTGGTCTGGTAGTAGGGGCCCTCATCCCAGTTCAGCTCCAGCCATTCCATGCCCTCAATGATGGCGTCGATGGCCTCCTGAGTGGAACGTTCCAGATCGGTATCCTCGATACGCAGCACAAACTCACCGCCCTGGTTCTTTGCAAACAACCAGGAATAGAGTGCGGTACGGGCACCGCCGACATGCAAAAAGCCGGTCGGGCTGGGAGCAAAACGGGTTTTGACTTTCATCTTTAAGCCTTGTGTAGAGGGCCTTGGGCCAATTCGTTAGAAAAAACCGTCGCATTTTAGCACCGACAATCACGGATGGGAAAACCATGACGCCATTGCGGGCTAAAGTAGGGGATTAAATCTGTCGCCATTTGCATCTGTAGCCCGATATTTGAAGAGGATCGCAAAACAGAAGCCCCGTTTCCGATTTGCTATGCACAATGCTGGAGAGCTGCCTCCTCCGGTCGATACCCAAATAACGCTCACCACACTTCTCACGAACAAGGAAGAGACGATGCAGTTCCGTTCTATCCAGAATCGCATTCTAGTGATGGCCGGGATCGCCATGACCGCAGCCCTGGTCATCCTGATCCTGCTCAACCAATATTCCGGCCAACAGACCCAACAACTCACCATCAGCTCCAGCCGTGAAGCGCTGCAGCAGGAGGCATGGCAGAAGGTCAGCGCCAATGCCCGCGCCGAGGCGGCCACCATCACCCAACTGCTGCAAAAAGGGCTCTCCTACACCCAGCAGATGGCCAGCGCCCTCGCCCTGCAACAACAGGGCAAACTGCCGCTGGATCGCCAGCAGGCCACCGACTTGCTCAAGGCACAATTGGCGTTGGAGCCCCAGCTCTATGGCGCCTTCGCCGGCTTCGAGCCCAACGGTTTCGACGGTCAGGATGCCAGCTTTGCTGGCCAGAGTGCGCTGGGCAGTGACGACAAGGGGCGCTTTGTCCCCTACTTCTATCGCGACAAGGATCAAATCGGTACCGATCTGCTGCTCTCCATCGAAAAAACCGACCCGGACGAATTCGGCAATCCCGCCAACGACTACTACGCCTGCCCGAAGCGGGAAGGACGCTCTTGCCTGATCGATCCCTTCAAGGTGGATATCAACGGTCAGCAGGTGCTGGTGAGCACCATCACCACCCCCATCATGGTGGATGGTCAGTTCAGGGGGATCGCCGCGCTGGATCTGGCGGTGGACTCCATCAGCCGTCAGGCCAAGAGCCTCAACAGCAATATCTATGACGGCAAGGGCGAAACCCTGATCGTCAGCGCCGCCGGTGTCATCACCGGTACCAGCGGTGATGCCAGCCTGCTCGGCAGCAGCGCAAGTAAGGTGCTGGGCAACCAGTGGCAGCAGTACCTGAAACCGGAAGTTCAGCGTCAGGAGCTGGACGAGTCATTCCGTATTTCCGTCCCCATCATGGTGCCGGGAATGAGTCGCAACTGGGCCATCATCGTCACCCTGCCCTACAAGGTGGTACTGGCGGGGGCCGATCAGCTGGAGAGCCA
>NZ_QAJD01000161.1:83389-85138 GCF_003061465.1 Aeromonas sp. HMWF017 | reverse complement strand
GAGATGAACCGAGCCGCGGTGACCCAGCAATTGGTGGGTGCCTTTATCGTACTGGTACTGGCGCTGGCCACCATGCTGGTGATTGCCCGCAGCATCACTGGCCCCATCCGTCAGATGGTCAGCCTGGTGGATGACATTGCCGATGGTGAAGGGGATCTCACCAAACGTCTCGCAACCCGATCTGTCGACGAGCTGGGGGATCTCGCCAAGGGGATCAACCGCTTTATCGACAAGCTGCAAGGGCTGCTCGGGGATGTGCTCAAGACTGCCAGCGAGGTGAACCGTTATGCCGGTGATACCGACCGCATCGCCGGTCAGACCGACAACAATCTGCAGCACCATCAGGCCGAGATGGAGCAGATGCTGACCGCGGTACAGGAGATGTCCTACGTCAGTCAGGAGGTCGCCACCCACGCCAACAATACCGCCGACTCGGCCAAACAGGCGCAAAGCGCTGCCGATCAGGGCAAAGAGCGCTTCCAGCAGGTGATCCAGTCGATGCACAAGGTCGCGGCGGAAGCCGGTAAAGGGGCCGAAGTGGTGGAAGGGCTGGCCCACGACAGCGCCCAGATCACCAGCATCCTCACCGTCATTCAGGGGATTGCCGATCAGACCAACCTGCTGGCCCTCAACGCCGCCATCGAGGCAGCCCGGGCTGGCGAACAGGGCCGCGGCTTTGCGGTAGTCGCCGACGAGGTGCGCAAACTGGCGGGCAATACCCAGCAGGCGGTGCAGAACACCCAGGAGCTGATCGAGAAGATCCGCCTCAGCTCCACCAATGCAGTCAACGCCATCACCCAGAGCCAGCAGCTGACCCATCAAGCGGTGGGAGAGGCGGATCTGGCGGAAGAGGCGCTCGGCAGCATCTACCAAGCCATCTCCACCATCAACGACATGACCTATCAGATCGCCTCCGCCGCCGAAGAGCAGAGCTCGGTCTCAGAAACCGTCTCCGGCAACCTGTCAAAAACCAACGCACTGGCCAACGACATTGCTCAGGATGCGACCGAAACGGCCAAAGCCAGTCAGGCTTTGCGTCAGGCGGCCGACAAATTGCAGCAATTATTGGGTCAATTTCGTCTCAGCTGATAATTTTCCGCCTCAGGACTCTCCCCCTCGGGGGCGAGTCCGTTTACCATAGGCGACGAATTTGCCTGATGGCAGGCAATGTAGTGAGAGGTAAATGCCGTGCCCACCCCGGACCGTCGCCCACGAGGCCATAACAGACGAGCCCAGCAGCGTCGCCAAGACGAATCACAAGGATCCCTGCTCCATCGCATCAATGCCGCGACCCTGTCCCTGCGCCAACGTTTTGGCCAAGGGATGAGCAACCTCGGCCAAGGCCGCCAGGATGCCAAAGCAGGCAAATTCAAGCTGTCCAGCCCGCTGCCCCTCAAAAACACCATAGGTCTGCTGATCCTGGTCCCGCTCTGGCTGCTGGTGCTGGCCTGGGAGCCAGCGCCGTCCGCCCCCAAAGCCGCCCCTTCCGGCTCGCTGGAAGTGCCGCTGGCCGTGCCTGCTCAAGCTCTAACTGTCGGTAATGGCGCGGCAGGCAGTACGCCTGCGGCAGCCAAGCCGGTCGAAGAGAAGGTCAACGGCACCTGGCTACAACACGATGTGCAAGCGGGTGAAACCCTCTATTCCATCTGGCGTAAATTCGAGTTGCCGGGTGCCGAGCTGAGCCGCCTGATCGCCATCGAGGGGCCGGATCGCCCCCTGACCCGCCTCCAATCTGGCCGCTCTATCTTC
>NZ_QAJD01000161.1:82487-83373 GCF_003061465.1 Aeromonas sp. HMWF017 | reverse complement strand
GGTCGAGATCCGCTCCTACGGTCAGGCAGTCTACCGCTATGACCGGCAGGGCGAAGGGTTCGCCCTCAAGGAATAACAAAAACGGGAGGCGCTGGCCTCCCGTTTTTTTCCGGTCAAATCTCTTCAAATAAGCTACTGACTTCACAATATTTTTAGCTTGTTCAAAAAACGAAAGGGGTCAAATTGACAAGGATCGGCGCTAACGTACAATCGTTTGTGCTTTAGACAGGGATTGTTCTACGTGCTACTGGGACAAAGAGACGTGGTCAGTCATGAGCCAACCCCTGCTTGCAAGGCAAATGCAGCCCAGCACGGGCTTAGTTTCATTTTGTTATTGATAGGATTTAGCACATGTCTGACATTCGCACCGGCCAGGTAAAATGGTTCAACGAAACCAAGGGTTTTGGCTTTATTGAACAATCCCAGGGTCCGGACGTATTCGTTCACTTCTCCTCCATCCAGAGCACCGGTTTCAAAACCCTGGCTGAAGGTCAAAAAGTCCAGTTCACTGTGACCCAGGGCAAAAAAGGCCCTCAGGCTGAGAACGTTACTCTGGTCTAAGCCCGCGCCAGTGAATCATGCAGGAGGAGCCAAGGCCCCTCCTCTTTTTTGCCCGCAATTCTTCCTGCCAACCACCTTTCCCTCACACAACCCGCACAATGAGCCCACATCCCCTTCCTGTTTGCAGAAGGCGACAGAGACACGCTGAGTAAACGCCAGATACGACAAAGCATCGCAGCGCGATGTGAGGGGCAATTCAGAGGGATTATGAAGAATTCGAAGAGAGATTGGAGCGGGAAACGAGACTCGAACTCGCGACCCCGACCTTGGCAAGGTCGTGCTCTACCAACTGAGCTATTCCCGCAACAGAATGTCATTTACAAGT
>NZ_QAJD01000161.1:63648-82477 GCF_003061465.1 Aeromonas sp. HMWF017 | reverse complement strand
GGTCGTGCTCTACCAACTGAGCTATTCCCGCAACAGAATGTCATCTGCAAGTGATTGGAGCGGGAAACGAGACTCGAACTCGCGACCCCGACCTTGGCAAGGTCGTGCTCTACCAACTGAGCTATTCCCGCATCGGAATATCACTTACAAATTTTTTGGAGCGGGAAACGAGACTCGAACTCGCGACCCCGACCTTGGCAAGGTCGTGCTCTACCAACTGAGCTATTCCCGCAACAATTTGGTTGTCTTGAGGCTGGCTGATGATTGGAGCGGGAAACGAGACTCGAACTCGCGACCCCGACCTTGGCAAGGTCGTGCTCTACCAACTGAGCTATTCCCGCATCGGGCTGGTTTGCACCAGTGTCATCATCAGATTTTTGGAGCGGGAAACGAGACTCGAACTCGCGACCCCGACCTTGGCAAGGTCGTGCTCTACCAACTGAGCTATTCCCGCAACTACCTTAAAACAGGCCGTACAGCATTTGGTTGCTTGCGCTACTGTACGGGAGCCGAATTATAAGAGCAGTCATTCCAATTGCAAGGGCTTTTTTGTCTGGTTGCGCGCGTTCGCTCAAAAGCTGGCCGAACTGTCGATTTTAGCAGCCAGCGCATGACAACCCCTTGCCGGGGAATCAGATCTTGAATACGTGGCTGCGATAGAACTGCAGCTCGGCGATGGATTCGCGGATGTCATCCAGCGCCTGATGGGTGCCGCTCTTCTTGAACTGATCCAGCAACTCCGGCTGCCAGCGGCGTACCAGCTCTTTGATGGTGCTGACGTCGACGTTGCGGTAGTGGAAGAAGGCTTCCAGATCAGCCATGTGCTTGACCATGAAGCGGCGATCCTGACCGATGCTGTTGCCGCACAGCGGGCTGGTACGCTCCGGCACCCACTGGCGAATGAACGCGAGGGTCTCGGCAATGGCTTTCGCCTCGTCATGCTGACTCGCCTTGACCCGGGCTACCAGACCGCTCTTGGTATGGGTGTTGACGTTCCACTCGTCCATCTTGGCCAGCTCTTCATCGCTTTGGTGGATGGCGATGACAGGCCCTTCTGCCAGTACGTTCAGATCCTTGTCGGTGACTATGGTGGCGATCTCCAGTACCACGTTCTCTTCGGGGTCGAGACCCGTCATCTCCATGTCGATCCATACCAGGTTCTGCGCGCTGACTGTCATGATTGCTCTCTCTATTGGGAGGAATGGCGGAATTTTGCCAATTTGCATGTATCATACTGGCTTTGGATCTGTTCATAAACTGGCGAATCGAGTGGCAAAGAAAGCAAAACTCAATCTGGGTCAACAAAGGCGCGTCCAGGCCAACCGCGAACGGCGGCTGCAAAAAGATCACACTACAGTGGTGGATGACACTCTGTTTGGCCCCGCCATCGAAGGGGTGGTGATCAGCCGTTTTGGTCAGCACGCAGACGTGGAAGCGGTCGATGGCACCATCCACCGCAGCAACCTGCGGCGCAGCAGCATCAGCAGTCTGGTCTGTGGCGACAAGGTGGTGTGGCGTCCCGGCCTCAATGCCGCGACAGCGGGCGTCATCGAGGCGGTGCATCCGCGCCACTCGGTACTGACCCGGCCGGACTTCTACGACGGGGTCAAACCCATCGCCGCCAACATCGACCAGATCATCATCGTCTCGGCGGTGATGCCCGAGTTCTCCACCAATATCGTCGACCGCTATCTGGTGGCCGCCGAGGATGTGGAGATCCGCCCCCTCATCGTGCTGAACAAGGTCGATATGCTGGATGATGCCGCCAGAACGCGCATCGAAAGCCAGCTCGAAACCTACCGCAAACTCAATTACGAGGTATTGCTGGTGAGCTGCGAGAGCGGTGAAGGGCTTGATGAGCTGAAAGCCAAGCTCACCGACAAGATCAGCATCTTCGTCGGCCAGTCCGGGGTGGGCAAATCCTCGCTCACCAACGCCCTGATGCCGGGGCTGGATGTGCTCACCGGCGAGATCTCCGAAAACTCGGGGCTCGGCCAGCACACCACCACCACGGCGCGGCTCTACCACTTCCCGAGCGGCGGCGATCTCATCGACTCCCCCGGGATCCGCGAGTTCGCCCTCTGGCATCTGGAGGCCGACCGCATCACCTGGTGCTTCGTCGAGTTTCGCGACTATCTGGGTGGCTGCAAGTTCCGCGACTGTACCCACAAGGACGATCCCGGCTGTGCCCTACGGGCAGCAGTCGACAGTGGCGCTATCAGCGCCGATCGCTTCCACAACTATCACCGCATCCTGGAAACCATGCAGGAAGCCCGTCACGGTCGCCAACAGGCGCGCCTGTGACCCTGTTTAACCTACGTTGATGATGAACATGAGCATTACTGACAACCTGAAAATTGCCGGTCAATACTGTCTGCCCAAGCACGCCCTCTCCCGTCTGATCGGCAAGTTTGCCGCCGCCGAAGCGGGCAACATCACCACCAAAGTGATCGAGGCTTTTATCAAGCAGTACCAGGTCGACATGAGCGAGGCGCTGCACGAGAGCCCGGCCCACTACAAGAGCTTCAACGAGTTCTTCACCCGCGAGCTCAAGCCCGGCATCCGCCCCGTGGTAGAAGATGCCATGACTCTGGCGCTGCCGGTCGATGGTACCGTCAGCCAGCTCGGCCCGATCCAGCAGGGTCGCATCATTCAGGCCAAGGGCCACGACTACAGCGCTCGCGAGCTGCTGGGCGGCTATGAGGATCTGGTAGCGCCGTTCAAGGATGGCGACTTCGCCACCATCTATCTGGCGCCCAAGGATTACCACCGCATCCACATGCCGCTGGACGGTGTGCTGGAGAGCATGGTGTTCGTGCCGGGGGATCTCTTCTCCGTCAACCCGCTCACCGCCGAAAACGTGCCCAACCTGTTTGCCCGCAACGAGCGGGTGGTCGCCACCTTCCGCACCCCGCACGGCCCCATGGCGCTGGTGCTGGTCGGTGCGACTATCGTGGCCAGCATCGAGACCATCTGGGCAGGCAATATTGCACCGACCAAAGAGAAGAAGGTGGTGCGCTGGGATTACACCGGCGATGAGGCCATTACCCTGCAAAAAGGTGCCGAAATGGGCCTGTTCAAGCTGGGCAGCACTGTGGTCTGCCTGTTTGGCCCGGGCATGCTGGCCGGTTTCGAGCCCCATCTGGCCAACGGGGTCACCACCCGCATGGGTCAGCCCTTTGCCAAGCTGGCGGAGCAGGCATGAGCGAGCAACCGAACGCCTCGCAGAAGAACAACCCGCTGCACGGGCTGACGCTGGAAGCCATCGTCACCGCGCTGGTCGAGCACTATGGCTGGGAAGAACTGGGGCAGCAGATCAATATCCGCTGCTTCACCGATAATCCCAGCATCAAGTCCAGCCTGAAGTTCTTGCGCAAGACCCCCTGGGCTCGGGAGAAGGTCGAAAGCCTCTACCTCTACGTCCAGCGCAAGCAAGCCAAATCGAAGAAGGAAGGGCAAGATGGCCTTTAAGATTACGTACACCTATAAAAAACAGGCCAAAGAGATCGGCTACGCGAACGACAAGTTCCGCAGCATCTACGACGCCATCGCCGCTGCCGAAGGGCTGGATCTCACCAGTTTTCACGCCATGGAGGCTCAGCTGGCTCAGGTTTGTCGCCGTGACAAGAAAAGCGTGAAGGATTACCAGGAGAACTACTTCAAAGAGCTGGGATTCTCCAACATCGTCATCGAACGGGATCTGCAGGAGTAACCATGCGCACATTGACTCTGTTGGCTGCCTCTCTGCTGCTGGCGGCATGCAGTACACCGGAACAACATCTGGTTGGCAACGATCGCGACAGTCACGGCTGTATCGGCAGTGCGGGCTATCAGTGGTCAGCGCTGACGGGCAAATGTGTGCGCCTGTTTGAAGAGGGTATCCGGCTCAATCCGACCGATGTCAGCCAGACCAGCAGCGCCTTCGTGCTGTTCAACACCGACCAGACGCAAGCCGAACTGCATCTACCAAGCGGCGAGCAGCACCTGCTGACCCGTCAAGGTGCGGAGGGCAACTGGTCGTGGCAGGGCAGCAGCTACACCCTCTTTATCTGGAAAGGTTATGTGCTCAAGCACGGTGACAAGGCGCTCTATCACGGGGAATAACCCGATCGCCTGTTATCTTCCCGATATCCACCAAATAAAATACCGACCCAAGGGGTCGGCATTTTTGTATCTGACACAACCGGTTATCAGGCGCGGCTGAGGTAATCGGCCTGCCCCACCCACTTGTAGCTGGTGAGCTCGGTCAGCCCCATGGGGCCGCGGGCGTGCAGCATCTGGGTCGAGACCGCCACCTCGGCACCCAGCCCGAACTGGCCACCGTCGGTGAAGCGGGTGGAGGCGTTGACGTAGACAGCCGCCGAACCGGCCCCGTTGACGAAACGCTCGGCGTTGGCCAGATCGTTGGTCAGGATGGCATCGGAGTGGCCGGCGTTGTGTTCGCGCATATGGGCCAGCGCCTCGTTCACATCCGCCACCAACTTGACCCCCAGGGTCAGCCCGAGCCACTCGGTATCGAAATCCTCCGGCCCCGCCTCGCACAGGTTATCGGCACCCGCCAACTGCGTCATGGCGTTGGGCGCGGCCACCAGCGTCACCTTGCGCTCGTTCATCAGCGTCACCAGCTGCGGCAGGAAAGCCGAAGCGACTTTCTCGTGTACCAGCAGAGTATCGAGGGCATTGCAGGCGGAGGGGCGTTGCACCTTGGCGTTGTCGATGACCGCCAGAGAGCGCACCAGATCGGCACTCTCGTCGACGAAAATATGGCTGATACCGAACCCGCCGATGATGACCGGGATGGAGCTGTTCTCCTTGCACATCTTGTGCAGGCCGGCACCGCCACGGGGGATGATCATGTCCACATAGCGGTCTAGGCGCAGCAACTCGCCGACCAGCGCCCGATCCGGGTTGTCGATGTACTGCACCGCCGCCTCGGGCAGACCGGAGGCCGCCAAGGCATGCTGGATCACCCGCACCAGCTCCAGATTGGAGTGGAAGGTCTCGCGCCCGCCACGCAATATGCTGGCGTTGCCAGTCTTGAGGCAAAGGCTGGCGATATCGATGGTGACGTTGGGGCGCGCCTCGTAGATGACGCCGATAACCCCGATGGGCACCCGACGACGAGAGAGCCGCAGGCCATTTTCCAGCACCCGGCTATCCATTTCGGCGCCGACCGGATCATCCAGAGTAATTACCTTGCGCACATCCGCCACGATCCCGGCCAGCCGGGCCGGATTGAGTAGCAGGCGATCCAGCATGGCTTCTGACAAGCCTGCCTCACGGCCGGCGGCGATATCTTTCGCATTGGCGGCGAGGATCTGCTCACTGCGCGCCTCCAGCTCGTCGGCGATGGCGGCCAGCGCCCGATTCTTCTGCGCCGTGCTGATGGTAGCCAGCTGATAGGCGGCTTCTCGGGCCGCCTGCCCCATTTTCTCCAGACTCATCTCAGTTCCCTTTTGTTCATGCTGTGCCGCCCTGATTAGAGCAGCACCATATCGTCTCGATGGATGGCTACTGAACCATATCCATAGCCCAGTACCTGCTCAATCTGATCCGAGTGGACGCCGCGCAGTTTATCCAGCTCCAGATGGTCGTAACGGCAGATACCGCGCGCCAACTCGGCGCCTTTGGGATCGAGAATGCGCACCACATCGCCCCGAATAAAGTCGCCCTTGACCGCGACGATCCCCTTGGGCAGCAGGCTGGAGCCTTTCTCCTTCATGGCGGCGACAGCCCCCTGATCCACATGCACTTCGCCGTGAGGGGGCGGGCCTGCCAGGATCCAGCTCTTGCGCCCTTCCAGCGGGGAGGCCAGCGCCGGGAACAGGGTACCGATACGCTCGCCCTTGGCGAGACGGCCGATCACCTCCGGCATCTGGCCGGTAGCGATCACCACATTGACGCCAGCGCGACGTGCCACATCAGCGGCCTGCAGCTTGGTAGCCATGCCGCCGGTGCCGAGGCCGCTGACACTGTCACCTGCCAGCGAGCGCAGGGTATCGTCGATGGTCTGCACTTCTTCGATCAACTGGGCATCCGGATTGGTGCGCGGATCGGCGGTAAAGAGCCCCTTCTGATCTGTCAGCAGGATCAGCAGATCCGCATCCGCCAGAATGGCGGCCCGTGCGGAGAGGTTGTCGTTGTCGCCGACCTTGATCTCGGCGATCGCCACCGCATCGTTTTCGTTGATCACCGGAATAATGCGGTGATCGAGCAGGGTTCGCATGGTGTCGCGGGCGTTGAGGTAGCGCTCCCGATCTTCCAGATCGGCGCGGGTCAGCAGCATCTGGCCGATATGCAGACCGTAGAGGTTGAACAGATCTTGCCATACCCGAATAAGCTGGGTCTGACCAACCGCCGCCAGCATCTGCTTGTTGGGCAGGGTTGGCGCCAGTGGCGGGTGACCCAGATGTTCACGCCCGGCGGCGATAGCCCCTGATGTGACGACCACGACCCGATGGCCGTGACGGTGCAAGGCCGCACACTGTCTGACCAGCTCGACCATATGGGCACGATTGAGCTGGGAAGACCCCCCTGTGAGCACGCTGGTGCCCAACTTGACGACTATGGTTCTGTTTTCCATGGGAGCATAAAGGCTAAAAAGTAAGGAATATCTTTATACCCACGGCTATGGAGCCCTGCAAGGCAATTAACGCCGGGGCGAGGAGATGAAGCAAAAGCCCGGATGATTGCGGTCGGAAGGGGAGATGGCTGACTGATGGCCCGGCAAACAGCGGGATGCTGCTCGCCGGGCATCAGGGATCAAGCAGCGGTCACGGTCAACTCATTGGTGACCTGATCCGCTGGCGCTAACTGACACTCCAGAGCCGTCAGTTTGTCGCTGATGAGCTTGTAGAAACGGTTGAGGGTCCGCTCCACTTCTACCTGGTGCTTCTTGGGGATCGGCTTGTCCAGCCACTCACCATCAGCATTGTAGAAACCGAGCTGATAGTGGTAACGGAAGTGGTGATCGTCCTGCTCCAGCACCAGCCACCAGCCCCAGAACTCCCGTTTGTCCGGCGCCGGCTTGGCGCTGACGCAGACCGACAGGCAGTCGAAACGATAACGCCCCTCTTCGCAGAGATCTTCGCGCAAATAGGGGCCAATGGCAGCAAACTGCCTCAGCAGTCGCTTGTAGGTCACTCTTTCAGACATGTTAACCTCCCTGTTAAACAAGCCGCGCCACCTCGGGATGGCGTCAGTTCTTTAGCGCAATATCAGGTACACAAATGCTGTTTCAGCCACTCGACGATTTCGTCCAGTGCCTTGTCATACACCTCCAGCAAAGGCTGTTTGTCGAATACGATGGCCTTGCCGTTACGACTGGCCGCCGCCAATGCCCGTACATCCTGCTCGGGACAAATAAAATCTCGCTTGTGTCCAATACTCAATATCGGCACTGAGGTGCGAGTCCCCAGTAATCCTTGTGTTTTAAGTGAAAAAACCTGGCACTTGGTACGCATGCCGTCCCACTGCGCCGCATCCGCCCCCAACCGGTTGGCCAGACTGTCCCGCATCATGCGCGGACACTTGGCAAACAGCTCCTGATTGGTAAACACCTGATTGACACCGGCGCCGACACAAACCACGGTGCGCAGCTTAAAGGGTTCGATAAAGGCCAGTCTGGCTGCGATATTGCCCGCCAGACGCATCCCCACCATGGCGATACGCTGATGATCGACCCAGGCCACTTCGGAAAGGTAATGGAGCACCGCCTGATGAAGGCGGCTGGTATCCTGCACCAGCGGCCAATGCTCGGCATAGCCAACCCCGGGCATATCGAGGGAGAGCATGCCGATACCGTTGGGCTCGAGCCGTTTGAGATAGAAGTTGAGGAAATCGAGCTGCAGGGAGTCGATCCCGCCGCTGATGATCACCAGCGGCACCGGTTTTTCGGTGGTCGGCAGGTGGAGATAACCCTGAATATGCTTGCCGCGAAAAGGCACCTGGATCTCTTTGAGCGGCACCTTGAACAGGCGACCCGCCTCGCGATAGGCCATGTTACCGAGCAGCTGGGCCTGATCCGCCAGCTCGTCATCCTTGAGATGGGGATAGCTGGCGATGGAGTAGTAGCGCACCGCCTTGAGCAGCTGTTTCAAGGCGCCAGAAGGATCACCCTTCTCGCGCAGTTCGCGGCCCTGCTTGAAATAGTTGCCAGCCACCTGGCTCCACTCGTAGATCCAGTTGCCGGGCACATAGCCCTTGATGGTATCGAGATAGCAGTCATGGGTACGCTCGCCGGGCGCCATGGCGATACGGGCCAGGGTCTGCTCCACTTCGATGGGATCAGCACCCTGCCAGGTCCAGGAGGGGCGACGCAGCAAGCGATACCAGCTCTTTGACATGGAGCCGTCGATAAACATCTCGTCTGACTCGGCTTGCGCCAGATCAGCCGCACTGGAGTTGGAGATCTCGGATGTTTCCAATACCTTCTTGACGCGGGTAAAGAGCTGTTCGGTCAGGTTTAGGTCTTCGTTCAAGTCCAAGATAGTGTCCCATTCATATCAGGCAATAGCTCATCTTAACCACTTTTACTGCCCATCAGCCACCCTGCAACAGATTGATACACAAAAAAACAGGGCTCCAAATTGGAGCCCTGTGAAACCATTATTGCCGGTTGCGACCAATGGACGTAGCGAGCGTCACATCCCGATCCCGTTACTTTTCGTCGCAGATCGGTGTGGCGAACTCCAGTGCCATATCCCACGGCTGTTCGATCCAGGTATCCTGCGGGATCGCCACTTCGAAATCGTCCAGCAGCGCTTCGCCCATCGGCTTGGCGAAAATCGCGATGAACTTGGCTTTCGGGTAGAGCTCGCGGATCGCCTTGGCGGTAGTGCCGGTGTCCACCAGATCTTCCACCACCAGCCAGCCTTCGCCGTCACCGGCGGTGGTGGCAGCCTTCACGACCACCAACTCGCGCTGGCTGTCATGGTCATAGCTGGAGATGCAGAGGGTTTCCACATTACGAATGCCAAGTTCACGGGCCATCAGGGCTGCGGGCACCAGACCACCACGGCTGACCGCGATGATACCTTTCCACTGGCTGACAGGCAGCTGACGACGGGCCAGACGGCGAGCTTCACGTTGCAGGTTGTCCCACGACACATAGAACTTTTTCGGCATGTTATCGATCTCTAATAGTTATTTAAAAACAATCACTTAAAATAACAACATCCGCAATTCTCCCTGCGGATGCCAGTAAATGGCGGCCCTTGCCCGACTGAATTCAGATTGCACTTCGGCTGCCTCAGGGCTAAGCCTCGGCAGCAAATCTGATAACAATGGAAGCAAGATGGGCTTATCCGGCGATCGGTTAAATGATGTGTCCAAACCGCGGACAGGCTGTTGGGCCGATATGATAGCACCGTTTGCAGAGAAAATGCCTGGCAAACGTATGCCAAAAACAGGAAAAATCGGCATCACCCTCTCCATTCGGCACATCTAGAGCGCCAAACGACTAACCTGCCGTCCCTGCTGCCGAGTCCAAATGGGCTGTGCGGCAAATCGCAGATAAAAAAATAGCAGGGGGAGGATTTACCTCACGCACCTGCTGCTTTCTCGCCTCTGCCTGGTTGGGCAGCTCGTCTTAGCGACGAGTGACGAAGGGGTTAGGGTAGCTGAAACCCTGGGTATACAAAGAGGGGGCAAACCAATAGGTTGAGTTGCTGCCTGGCATATTGAAACTCCTGATTGCTTAACAAGTTACGTACCTTTAATGCGGGCTCAAATCCTTGAACGAACACTCGGTTCCATGGAGGCGCACTTGCTTTGCTTCGGTTCCCTGGAGGCTTTCATCGTCATCCTGACGGGTGGCTAACCACGGGAGCTAATTTACCAGTCGGTGCGTTAAATTCAATATTTTTGTGAGTTCGGTCACACATTTTCTTTTCTATCGGCCAGCGTCGTCCGAACCTGACGATCGTACTGCCTGGTTGCCATCAGCCAGCACAAGCTGCCTGCGATTTGCGCTGATTGCTCACATTTTTGTGTGATTGACTGTATTATCGTTATCCTCTTCCCCGGCCCGCTGATGGGGCCCTGTTAATTCCGTGCTGGTAAGGAGTCCCGACGTGGCACAGCTTAGCTCTCTCTCTCCCAAACTGATTTGGCATTTCTTCGAACAGATCTGCTCCATTCCCCACCCTTCCAAACATGAAGCCAAACTGAGCGCCTGGATCATCCAATGGGCTCAAGGGGAAGGTCTGGCGGTCAAGCAGGACAAGGTCGGCAACATCATCATCAAGAAACCGGCCACCCCGGGGATGGAAAACCGCAAAGCCGTGGTACTGCAGGCCCACATCGACATGGTGCCGCAGGCCAACGCCGACACCAAACACGACTTCGCGACCGATCCCATCGATGCCTATGTAGATGGCGAGTGGGTCACTGCCCGTGGCACCACCCTGGGTGCCGACAACGGCATCGGTATGGCCGGTTGCCTGGCTGTGCTGGCTGACAAGACCATCAAGCACGGTCCGCTGGAAGTGCTGCTGACCACAGACGAAGAGACCGGCATGACCGGCGCCTTCGGTCTGGAAGCGGGCTGGCTGGAGGGCGAAATTCTGCTCAACACCGACTCCGAAGAGGATGGCGAGGTATATATGGGCTGCGCTGGCGGTGTGGATGCCAATATCCGCTTCCCGCTCGAGCTGGTTGACGCCAGCGAAGGCGAAGCGTTCGAGCTGGCCGTAAAGGGGCTGCGTGGCGGCCACTCCGGTTGCGATATCCATCGCGGTCGTGGCAACGCCAACAAGCTGCTGGTGCGTCTGCTCAAAGCAGCCGAGCCGATGGGTGTTCGTCTGGCCGAGATCCACGGCGGCACCCTGCGCAACGCCATCCCGCGCGAAGCCCGCGCCACCCTGCTGGTGCCCGCTGCCAGCGTAAACGAGTTCAAGGCGCTGGTTGACCGCCATACCGGGATCTACCAGACCGAACTGGCCGCCACCGAGCCAAACCTGACCGTGCTGGTCAACAGCGCAGCCAAACCGGCCAAGCTAATGAGCGTCTCCCTGCAGCAGCGCCTGCTGGATGCCCTGATGGCCTGCCCGAACGGCGTGATGCGCATGAGCGATGCCATGCCCGGCGTGACCGAAACTTCTACCAACCTGGGGGTCATCAAGACTCAGGATGGCGAAGTGTACGTCCAGTGCCTGATCCGCTCCCTGATTGACTCCGGCCGCGAGAGCATCGAGCAGATGACCCGCTCCCTGTTCACCCTGGCAGGCGCCAGCTGCGAATTCACCGGTGCCTACCCGGGTTGGGCACCGAACGTGGACTCCCCCGTCATGGCGCTGGTTCGCAACAGCTACCAGACCCTGTTCGGCACCATGCCCAACGTCATGGTGATCCACGCTGGTCTCGAGTGCGGTCTGTTCAAGAGCGCCTATCCGGAATGGGACATGGTCTCCTTCGGCCCGACCATCCGCGGTGCCCACTCCCCTGACGAGAAGGTACATATCCCGGCGGTCGAGCGTTTCTGGCAACTGCTGGTGCACGTGCTGGAAGCGATTCCGGCCAAATAACCCGGCCTGCGCCACACGGCAAAGCAAAGCCCCGCACTGCTGCGGGGCTTTTTATTGTCTGTTCCAACCTGACGTTGGCGCTTACCGGATGCCGCGGGCCTCGCGGATCCACTCCCAGGCTTGCTGGATCTCCTGGGTCTTCTCCTTGGCCATCTCCATCATCTCCGGCGGCAGCCCTTTGGCGGCCAGCTTGTCCGGGTGATGCTTGCTCATCTCCTTGCGGTAGGCGCGCTTGATATCCTGATCGCTGTCACTCTCGCTCACCCCCAGCAACTGGTAGGCATTCTTGAGGCGATCCGCAGAGGGTGCCGCCTGCCGATACTGCTGGCCACCGGAGTGGCCCCCCTGATACTGGCCATGAGCCTGATTGAAGAAGTTCATCTGCGCTTCGGCCATCGCCAGAATGCGGGCCAGCTCGATGCGGCTGAAGCCCAGTTCGTCGGCAATGGTGTGCAGAATGGCGCGCTCGCCCTCCTCTACCCGCCCGTCGGCAAAGGCCGCCTGCAGTTGTACCTCGAGGAAGAAGCGCAGAATGTCGCGCTGCCCCAAACTGGCACGGCGGAACTCGGCCAGGGTCTCGCGCAGCGGGAAGTCGGCCTCTTTACCGAGACGAAACGACTCCTGAGCCCGGGCACGCTGTTCACCCACGAGCCGCATCCGATCCATCAGGTTGGAGGCAACCCGGATCTCCTGCTCGGTCACCTGGCCGCTGGACTTGGCGATGTGACCCATCACCGAGAAGGTGGCGTGGAAGAAGACGGCTTGCTGCTCCTGACTCGGGCCGCGACGAAATGCTCCCTGCAGCCCCATGCCACGGTCGAAACGGTGGCCGATCCAGAGGCCAATCAGGGCACCGATGATATTGCCGAGCAGAAAACCGAAGAAGGCGCCCAGCACCTTACCCCAAATACGCATGGTTCAAGACCTCTTGAAGTTAATGAGTGCGGGCCTGGAGCTGGTCATCCAGCTCGCGCAGTCGATCGACCGTGCCGATATCGCGCCACTCGCCAGCGAGCAGGCTGCCGCCCACCCGCCCTTGCGCCATCCAGTCACGGAGCAGGGGCGCCAGCTTGCGGGCACCGCCCGCGAGACCGGCAAAGGCCGCCGGATCATATAGTCCGACCCCGCTGAAGGTAAACGCTGGCGTATCCATGACTCGCCCCCCTTGCAGGGCAAAGTCCCCGTTCGGGTGCTGGGGTGGATTGGGCACCAGCCAAAGGTGGGCCAGATCATCGCCAAGGGGCTGGCTGACCAGAGTGTGATAATCGAGATCGAGCCAGGTATCGCCGTTGATCACCAAAAAGGGTTCAGAGCCCAGCAGAGGCAACGCCTGCACAATGCCGCCCGCGGTCTCCAGTGCGCTCTCCTCGGCTGACCAGTGGATGGTCACACCAAGCGCACTGCCATCACCCAGAGTCTCGACCAGCTTGTGGCCAAGCCAGGCATGGTTGATCACCAACTCGGTCACGCCAGCGGCTTTGAGTTTTTCGATGTGATGAACGATGAGCGGCTTGCCCCCCACCGCCAGCAGCGGCTTGGGCAGCAGGTCGGTCAGCGGGCGCATCCTCTCGCCACGGCCAGCGGCCAGGAGCATCGCCTTCATGGTTTTACCCCTGCATTGGCGATCCCCGGCAACACCACCTGCTCCAGCCACTGACCAAAACGGGCCAATACCTGATAGGCGCTACCGTGAGTGCGACAGACATCCACCACGTAGCCGAGGGTACGGGGAATATCCTTGAGATAGCCGGACTTGCCGTCGCGATGATAGAGCCGGGTGAAGATCCCCGCCGCTTTCAGATGGCGCTGCATGCCGGTCAGATCGGCATCACGACGGAAACTGGCATAATCGAGCTCGCCAAGCAGCCCCGCCTGTTGCAGGGTGGCAAAGCCGTGGCGCATCCCTTCATCGATCACCTCGTTCGGCCAGCGCACGTAGCAATCTTTCAGCAGGGAAACCAGATCATAAGTAAGCGGCCCGATGACCATATCCTGAAAATCGATGATGGCCAGCCGGCTGCTCTCGGGGGTATCACCGCCACATACCATCAGGTTGCGACTGTGGAAATCTCTATGCATCACCCCCTGCGGCTGGGCCAGATTGCAGGCGGTGAGACAAGCAAAGGTCTCATCAAGCAATTGTTGCTCTTCATCGCTCAGGGTCAGTTGCAGATGATGGCCAAGCAGCCACTCGGGGAAAATGCTGTTCTCCCGCGCCATAAAGGCGGCATCGAAGGGCTCAAGCGCCAGATCTACCGACCCCAGAGTTGGCAACAGCTCTATCGCCTTGGTATACCAAGCCAGCACATTTTGCTCGTTCAGGCAGCTGATCAGCTGGGTATCACCCAGATCGCTGACCGCCAGCAAACCTTGTTCATAATCAACGGCCTTGACCTCTGGCGCCAGGAGCTGACGCGCACGCAAGGCAGCGGCATTACGAACAAACTCATGATTTTTTTCGGTTTTCGGATTGGCATCTACCCATACCAGCCCGGCGCCACGGTAGTAGCGACGGAAACTGGCATCACCGGAAATGAGGGTCAACTGAAGGGTGGCGTCGCCTGAAATCTGGCGTGCCCACTGCAATAGCAGGGAATCGCGATCGTGCATAAGTCGGGGACCAAGGTGGAAAGCAGCACTTGGCTGTTAGCCCTGGCCGCAATAATGCTTTATCATTGCCGGCTAACATAAAGCAATGACATGCAATGTCAACTCGATGAAACCTGTCGTAAAATGCATGCCTTGGATCAACCGTATCTATCACGGATTGCACGAGTCTTTCACATGACAAAATGGACACTGGGGTACCGCTATCCCATCGCCCTGACTATCAGCCTGGCCCCCGCACTCACCTCTATGATGGTGCAGGCGGCCCCGTTCGAAGCGCCGCCAGCCACCGGCATTCTCGATAGTCTCTGCTATGACTATGTTCCCAAGATAGAGAAGCCTGCATCGGATCAGGATGCCAACGCACAGCCGGTCGAGGTTGATGCTGACCGTCTCGAGGCCAAACAGGGCGGCACCGCCGTCTATGAAGGCGACGTCAAGGTTCGTCAGGGGGTTCGCAAGTTTGACTCCGACTATGCCCAGCTCGATCAGAAGAGCCGGGATGTCATCGCCATCGGCAACATCTATTACAACGACGGTCAGGTGACCGTCACCAGCGACAAGACCCTCAAATCCAACCTGGATACCAAGAACTCCGAACTGGAAGAGGGCAAGTATCAGGTGCATGGCTCACCGGTGCGCGGCTTTGCCAAGCGAGTGGTGATGACCAACAACAACCAGAACATCACCATGGAGGGTGCCCAGTACACCACCTGCCCCCCCGGTCAGGAAGTGTGGACCCTCAAGGCGGGCAGTATCGACATCGACCAGAAAGAGGTGTTCGGCGAAGCCTGGAACGCCAGCCTCTGGCTTTACGACTATCCGGTGTTCTACTTCCCCTATATCAACTTCCCCATCAAGGATGAGCGGAAGACCGGTCTGCTCTACCCGGGTTACAAGCAGAGCTCCAGCAACGGCATGGATATCACCCAGCCCTTCTACTGGAACATAGCTCCCAACTACGATGCCACCATCACCTCCCGTTTTATGGATAAACGCGGCCTGATGGAACAGGTGGAGTTCCGCTACATGCCGGACCCCGCCCACACCGGCACCCTCTATTTTGAAAGCCTCAGGGATGACAAGCAGTATGATGCTGGCAACCCGAGCTTTACCAACCCTTCGACAGGGACTCCGTACCTCTCCGATGGGCATCGTTACCTGATGAACGTCCGCCACAGTTCCACCCTGATGGATGGCTCCCTGCGTCTGGGCATCGACTACACCCAGGTGCGCGACAAGGATTACAACTATTTCAACGACTTCAGCCCACAAGTAGGCACTCAGGTCGACAGCCAGTTGCAGCAATCCTTCACCGCCGGCTACTACCAGCACAACTGGAACCTCACCTCCGAGGTGCGCCGCTACCAGATCCTGAGTCCGTATGCGCTGCTACCCCACGAGATGCTGCCGCGTATCGACTACAACTACTTCCAGCAGGGCAAGTGGTTCGATCTGGCCTGGAATAGCGAACTGACCAAGTTTGGCTATAACAGCGGCAGTGCCACCATCCAGCAGGCCGGTGAGCGCTATACCGCCACCCGTCTGCATCTGGCTCCCACCCTGACTGTGCCCCTGGTGGATGCACCGGGTTACTACCTGACCAGTCAGTACAAATTGATGTTTACCTCCTACAACCAGGAGGTACCCAAGGATCTGGTTAGCCAGGACCGCAGCCGCTTCACCGATGCAGACAGCAAACAGCTGACCCTGAAAGAGGGCACCATTACCCGTACTCTGCCCTCCTTCCGCCTCAAGGGGGGCGTCAACTTCGATCGGCCGCTCGACTGGTATGATGGCAAGGGCACCCAGACCCTGGAGCCCGAGTTCCAGTACCTCTATATCCCTTACAAAAATCAGGACGAGATCGGGATCTACGACACCACCACCACCCGTCAGGATTACTACAGCCTGTTCAGTGATCGCCGCTTTGCCGGTCTCGACCGCATCAGCGATGCCAACCGGGTCACCGTTGGCCTGACCAGCCGGGTCTATGACAATGTGGGTGATGAACGGTTGCGTCTGGCGGTTGCCCAAGCCTTCGAAATGACACCACCCAAGGTGCGCCTCTACTCGTCCGATCCGGAAAGCACCAACGCCCGCTCCCTGCTCTCGTTTGAGGGGGATGCCCGGATCACCGATGAGTGGTTTGCCCACGCGGGGACCCAGTACGATACCTCAGAGGGTGAATTTACGGCTGGCAATGGTGCAGTCGAATACCGGACCGGCAAGCTGACCACTCAGGTCAACTACCGTTACATCAAGGATGGCAACCTGGACTATCGCTATCCGACCAACACGGCACTGGCAGAAGATCTGAGCCAGGCGGGTCTGGTGATGATGGCGCCGATCGCCGATCAGTGGCAGATGTATGGTGGTTACTACCGTGACATCAAGCAGGATGTGAACATTGACCGCAAGATCGGTGTCAAATACGACTCCTGCTGCTGGAGCATCAACATGAGCCTGGAGTGGCACAATCAGCCGGACAACGTCACCCTGAAACCCACTTCGGAAAGAGTCATTGGTCTGCAGTTTGAAATGAAGGGACTTGGCAGCGTGGGTACAGGTGGCCGCAGCGTCACACTGGATACCGAGCTGTTGCCCTATGTTCGCCCGTTTAATCTGAAAGGCCAGCAATGATGCTGGTCCAGCCTTGAGAGATGGATATGAAAAAGACCCTGATTGCCCTGCTGACCGCGGGAATGTTCGGTGCCATGAGCCAGGCCGCACTGGCTGCGCCCGAGCTGATGGACAAGGTGCTGGCCGTGGTCAACAAGGACGTGGTGCTGTCCAGCCAACAGGACGCACTGGTCAACAAGGTAAAACTCTCCGCTCAGGAGAGCGGCCAGTCCCTGCCTGACGATGCCACCCTGCGCAAACAGGCGCTGGATCGCCTGATCCAGGAGAGCCTGCAGCTGCAACTGGCGGAGCGCCAGGGGCTGAAGATCAGCGACACACAGCTGGAACAGGCTATTCAGGGCATCGCCGCCGACAACAAGATGACCCTGGATCAGCTGCGCGCTCAGCTCGCCCGTGAAGGGATGACCTATGCCCAGTATCGGGAAGAGGTTCGCCGCGAGATCCTGATGAACGAGGTGCGCCGCAATCAGGTGCGCCGCCGTATCAACATCTCCGAGCAGGAGGTGAAGCAGGTAGTGGAGATCCTGAAGAAACAGGGTCAACAGCAGAACGAATACCACGTCGGCCATATCCAGATTGCCCTGCCGGACAACCCCACTGCCGCCCAGCTGGATGCCGCCAAGAGCAAGATCGAGCGCATTCTGGCCGCCCTCAAGCAGGGTGCCGACTTCCGCAAACTGGCCATTGCCGAGAGTAACGGTCCCAAGGCGCTGGAAGGGGGCGACTGGGGCTGGATGAGCCCACAAGAGATGCCGACCCTGATGGCGGAAGCGGTGCAAGGTGCCAAAAAAGGCGACATCGTCGGCCCGCTGCGCTCCGGCGCCGGCCTGCACATCGTCAAAGTGTTCGACACCAAGGGTCAGCAGCAAGTGATGCAGACCGAGGTGAAGGCCCGTCATATCCTGATCAAGCCCTCCATCATCCTGAGCGAAGAGAAAGCCAAGGGGATGCTGGATGGCATTCTGCACGACATCAAGAGCGGCAAGGCCAGCTTCGCCAGCATGGCGGAGAAGTACTCCGAAGATCCGGGCTCTGCGGTGCAGGGTGGCGAACTGGGCTGGTCTGATCCCAACGTCTATGTCCCCGAGTTCCGCGACATGGTCAACCGTCTGCAACCGGGCCAGATCAGTGCCCCGTTCCGTACCAGCCACGGCTGGCACATCGTGCAGGTGGAAGATCGCCGCAGCCAGGATGCGACCGACAAGGCTCAGGAGCAGCGCGCCTACCAGCTGATCTACAACCGTCGCTTCGTGGAAGAGTCCCAGGCGTGGCTGGATGAGCTGCGTGACGAGGCCTACATCCAGATCGAAGGAGCCGGTAGCTGATGAGCTGCCGTCGCCTTGCCGTTACCCCGGGCGAACCGGCCGGGATTGGGCCTGATCTGGTGCTGCAGATTGCCCGGCAGGATTGGCCCCACCAGTTGGTGGTGATCGCCGATCCGGCGCTGCTGCGCGAGCGGGCAACCCTGCTGGGGCTGCCCATCGAGCTTGAACCCTACGATGCCGCCGCACCTGCCCGCCCCCAGCGGGCGGGCACCCTGACCGTCTGCCCGGTCATCCTCGGCGCCTCTGTGGTGCCGGGCGAGTTGAACGAAGGCAATGGCGCCTATGTGCTGGCGACCCTGCAGCGTGCCTGCGATGGCAACATGAGCGGCGAATTTGCCGCCGTGGTGACCGGGCCGGTGCACAAGGGGATCATCAACCAGGCCGGGGTCTCGTTCAGCGGCCACACCGAGTTCTTTGCACAGCAATCCAACACCGCCGATGTGGTAATGATGCTGGCAACCGAGGGGCTGCGGGTCGCACTGGCGACTACCCATATTCCGCTGGCCTATGTGGCGATGGCCATCACCGAAGATCGCCTCGGCAAGGTGATCCGGATCCTCAACGAGGATCTCGCCACCAAATTTGGTATCGCCAAACCCCGTATTTACGTCTGCGGCCTCAACCCCCACGCCGGGGAAGGTGGCCATCTCGGACGTGAAGAGATTGACGTGATCGAACCCGCCCTGGCCACGCTGCGCCAGGAAGGGATCGATCTGGTCGGCCCATTGC
>NZ_QAJD01000161.1:43450-63638 GCF_003061465.1 Aeromonas sp. HMWF017 | reverse complement strand
CAAGGGCTTCGGCAGTTCGGTCAATATCACCCTGGGGCTTCCCTTCATCCGCACTTCGGTGGATCACGGCACCGCGCTGGATCTGGCAGGCAAGGGCCTTGCAGATCCTGGCAGCCTTGTCACCGCGATTAACCACGCCATCAAGATGGTAGAGAAAAAAAGATATGAGCAGTAAGGTGCACATGGGCCACACGGCCCGTAAGCGTTTCGGTCAGAACTTCTTGCACGACCGGTATGTGATCGATCAAATCGTCGCCGCCATCAACCCGCAGCCGGGTCAGAATCTGGTGGAGATCGGTCCGGGTCTGGCCGCGCTGACCGAGCCGGTCGCCGCCCAAATGGACAAAATGACCGTGGTCGAGCTTGACCGGGACCTGGCAGCTCGCCTGCGCGAGCACCCGACCCTCAAAGACAAGCTGACCGTCATCGAAGCGGACGCCATGCGTTTCGACTTCGGCACCCTGATGGGTGAAGGCAAGGGGCCGCTGCGTATCTTCGGCAACCTGCCCTACAACATCTCCACCCCGCTCATCTTCCACCTGTGTGAGTTCGCTGATCGGGTAGAGGACATGCACTTCATGCTGCAAAAGGAAGTGGTGTTGCGTCTGGCAGCAGGCCCGGGCAGCAAGGCTTATGGCCGCCTGAGCGTGATGACCCAGTACTACTGCCAGGTGGTGCCGGTGCTGGAAGTGGGCCCGGGCGCCTTCAAACCGGCGCCGAAAGTGGACTCTGCCGTGGTTCGCCTGATCCCGCACAAGAATCCGACCATAGTCGCAAAAGACATTCGCTGTCTGAATCGCGTCTGTACCGAAGGCTTTGGCCAGCGTCGCAAGACCATCCGCAACAGCTTCTCCAACTTCATCACTGACGCCCAGCTGACCGAGCTTGGTATCGATGGCAACCTGCGCCCGGAGAATCTCTCCCTCGAGCAGTTTGTCATGATCGCCAACTGGCTGGCGGATCAGCAACAGGCCTGATCCTGTGGCACTCCCGCACATCGAGATCCGCCCATACCCCGTGTATGTGGCGGGTTCCAAAGACCCTTACCAGTTTCACTATCTGATCGAGATTGAGAATCTGGGGCCCGGCCCGGTGCAACTGCTGCATCGGCGCTGGCTCATCACCGATGCCAATGGCAAGATGCTGGAAGTGGCAGGCCCGGGCGTGGTCGGGGAACAACCCGTCATTGCCGAAGGTGAGACCTACCGCTACCAGAGCGGCGTGCCGCTGGCGACCCCGCTTGGGGTGATGGAAGGGAGCTATACCCTGCAAGATGGCTCTGGTCAGCAGTTTGAGGCGCCCATCGCCCCCTTCACGCTGGCTATCCCCAATATTATCAACTGAGGTTTCATGGCGAACTGTTTTGTCGGTGACATCCAGGGCTGTTACGACGACTTGCGCCGTCTGCTGGATCTTGCCGCGTTCGATCCCGAAAATGACGTGCTCTGGCTCTGCGGCGATCTGGTCGCCCGCGGCCCGGACTCCCTCAATACCCTGCGTTTTGTCAAAGGGCTGGGCAACCGCGCCGTTACCGTGCTCGGCAACCACGACCTGCACCTGCTGGCGGTCGCCGATGGCGTTGCACCGCTCAAGAAGAAAGACAAGCTGCAAAGCCTGATGGATGCCCCTGATCGGGATGAACTGCTGGAGTGGCTGCGCCACCGCCCGCTACTGGCCGAACATCCGGATCTGCCCATCATGATGGTGCATGCCGGGATCTCCCCCGCATGGGATGCCCGCACCGCGCGTAACTGCGCCCGCGAGGTAGAGAGCCTGCTGCGCGGAGACCAGTACAGCTGGCTGCTGCACAACATGTATGGCGACCAGCCCGATGGCTGGAAAGATGACCTAGTCGGGATCGACCGCTACCGCTACATCATCAACACCTTCACCCGGATGCGCTTCTGCTATTTCGACGGTCGTCTCGACTTCAAATGCAAGAAGGGGCCCAAGGAGTCGACCCCGGGGCTGCGTCCCTGGTTCGAACAGCGCGAACACCACGTGGATGACCCCATTCTGGTGTTCGGCCACTGGGCGGCGCTGATGGGTAACACCGGCAAGAGCGACATCAAGGCACTCGATACCGGCTGTGTCTGGGGCAACAACTTGACCCTGTGGCGCTACGAGGATGATGCCCTGATCGCCACCCCCTGCCCGGTTCACGCCAGCTAGGGAGTGCGCTGCAATCTGGCGGTCGCTACCGCACGGATTGCAACAACCCGCTCCAATAACAAAGCCCGGCAGGTTGCCGGGCTTGCTGTTTTAGGTTCCCTGTTTTCCGACGAATGAAGTTACAACTTGCGCCCCAGCCGCTTCTCGATCTGGCGCCGCTCCCACTCGGGGCCAAACAGCTTGAAGGGCTGAAACACCCGAACAGCATGGGAGGCAAGCCCCAATCCCCAGCCCAGGGTTGGCCACCAGGCCCAGATGTACTCCGGATTGCTCAGGTAATTGATGACAAACAGCCCGCAGATCACCACCACGTAGCTGGCGACATGGTGATAGAAGCCCTTGAGCTCCTCCACATAGCGCATTGCCGCCCGCTCCTCTGCCGATACCTGCACCGCATCCTGACCCATAGTGTCACTTCCTCTCATCTCGCGCTCCTGTTGCTCTGACCCATCCAGTTGAGCCACATCGAGTTCAAAGACGGCGGCCAGGGCCTTGAGAGATTCCAGTCCGGGTTGCAGCCCCTGCTCGATCCGCTGGATAGTGCGGACACTCAAACCAGTCAACGTTGCCAACTGATCCTGGGACCAACCCCGTTGCAATCTCAACTTCCTGACGATCATCTCGAACTCCTTGTGGTAATTGACAGGGCCAGCATAGGGCTTACGCCGCGAAAGGTGACACGACAGATAGCCGACATCAACCTGACAACTCTTTAAAATCAATTAGTTGAATAAACATAAAGAGATATAAGGTCAAGCTCTGGCACACATGCAGATGTGCCCGGATGTGTCATCACAGGCTCTGCATCAGCTCGGCGGCAATTTCAAAGGAGCGCAGTCGGGCCTGATGATCGACGATGGGGCCATTGAACATCAGCTCATCGGCACGGGTTTCCGCCAGCAGGGCCTTGAGGCCGTGACGAACCTGCTCCGGGTCTCCCACCAGAGATCGGGCCAGGGTCTGCTCCATGGCCAGCAGCTCGCGCTCCGACCACTCCTCCCCCAGCTCGATGACAGGGGCCGGCAGCTTGCCTGCGTTGCCGCGATGGAGGCGCAGGAACTGCTGCTGCAGGGTGGTGAACTGGAAGCGGGCCTCCCGCTCGCTGTCGGCGGCGATCATGTTGATGCAGACCACAGCATAAGGCTTGGGCCAGCGAGCAGAGGGACGATACTGGCTGCGGTAGAGCTCCAGCGCCTGCAGCAACATGGCTGGGGCGAAATGGGAGGCAAAACCGAACGGCAAGCCCATCGCCGCTGCCAGTTGCGCGCTGTAGAGGCTGGAGCCCAGCAGCCAGATGGGCAGATGCAGCCTCTGGCCGGGCACCGCCTGCACCGCGCCAATCTCGTCGCCAAAGTAGCTCATCAGCTCGCGCACATCGGCCGGAAAATCATCCACCTCGCCACTGCGCATACGCCGCAGCGCCCGCATGGTGCGCTGATCGGTACCGGGGGCACGGCCAAGGCCAAGGTCGATGCGGTCGGGATAGAGCGAAGCCAAAGTGCCAAACTGTTCGGCAATCACCAGCGGCGAGTGGTTCGGCAGCATGATGCCACCCGCGCCGATCCGCAGAGTGGTGGTGGCCTCGGCCAGATGACCGATCAGCACCGAGGTGGCGGCACTGGCAATGCCCGGCATGTTGTGATGCTCGGCCAGCCAGTAGCGCTGGTAACCCCAACCCTCGGCATGGCGGGCAAGATCCCGCGAACGGCGAAATGACTCGGCAGGCACGGAACCCTCGGCAACAGGCACCAGATCGAGCACGGAATAGGGGATGGCAGACATGGGTCACTCCATTGATTTACAGACCAGTAACAAGTGGGGCAATGTAGCACGGGATACCTGAATGAATCACTATCTCCTGCCACACTCTGCCTGCCAAGCGCAGCAATCGAACGGAACAAATCTCAGGCAAGTATTGTTTGAACGCTCATCCTGCTGGCCGCGCATGCCCGAGGGTGGATCATATTTTCTTACATTTGCGGGCTGGCCTGAGCGCCCCGGGCTGGTTATAACGGTGCCCCTATAGCGAAGGGGGAGCAATAGACTCCCCCTCACTCTTTGTCACACCACACTGTTCAGGTTATCTATGTCAAAACATCTCATTCTGCTGGGCGCGCTGACGCTCTCCGGCTGCGCCCTGTTGTCTCCCCCCGCCCCTACCGTCACCCCTGTGCACCTTGCCGATACCAGCCAACGCGGCTTCTACATCGAGTGCAGCAGCATGAAAGCCTGCTTCCAGCAGGCCAACCAGACCTGCCCACAAGGTTACAAGGAGACCGACCGTCGCCAGCAGACGCTCTACAGCACCCAGTATCTGGGGGGAAGCTATGACGACGAGAAGAAGGTCTACAAGGCAGCCAAGCCCTATCGCATCGCCAACACAATCCACTCGCTGACCATCCAGTGTCCCGTCACTACAGGCTAAACCAACCGATGGGGTACTCTCTCCCGTTACTGCGAAAAAGAAAACGGTCAACCGAGGTTGACCGTTTTTCACTGCGCTGCGCCCTTAGAACAGCAGGTGTGCCACCCCGGCAATAACCGGCAAGGTAACCAGAGTGCGCAGCAGGAAGATAACGAACAGCTCCCACAGCTTGACCGGGATCTTGCTGCCCAGCAGCAGGGCGCCCACTTCCGACATATAGATCAGCTGGGTTACCGACATGGCGGCAATCACGAAGCGGGTCATGTCACTCTCGATGGTCGAGGCCAGCACCGCCGGAATGAACATGTCGGCAAAACCGACCATGATGGTCTTGGAAGCCGCTTCCGCCTCCGGCAGTTGCAGCAGCTCCAGCAAGGGGACGAACGGAGCGCCAAGCCAGTTGAAGATAGGGGTATGTTCGGCCAGCATCAGGGCACAGGTACCTATCGCCATCACCACCGGCAGCACACCAAATACCATATCCAGTGCATTCTTCACCCCTTCCCGTGCGACGGCGCCGAGATCAGTCATGCTGTCAGCCTTGGTCAGCGCACGCTCGAAACCATAGCTCATTACGCTGTGCTGGTGCGGCACTGCTTCCTGCTTGCGGCACAGGGGAGTGCCATCGGCATAGATGTCCTTCTTCCAGCAAAGTGGCGGCAGACGCGGCACCACGATAGCGGCGACCACCCCCGCCAGACAGACGGTCAGGTAAAAGGGGACAAACATGTGCTCCAGCTTCACCTGGGAGATCACCACCAGACAGAAGGTGATTGAGACCGCAGAGAAGGTGGTGCCAATCACCGCAGCTTCACGCTGGGTGTAGAACTTCCCTTCGTACTGCTTGCTGGTCAGCAGGATGCCGACGCTGCCATCGCCAAGCCAGGAGGCAAAGCAGTCCACTGCGGAGCGACCCGGCAACCGGAACACCGGACGCATGATGCGGGTCATCATGGTGCCGACAAATTCCAGCAACCCGAAATCGAGCAGCAACGGCAGCAGCAGGCCGGCAAAAATGAAGACCGAAAACAGCACCGGCAGCAGATCGTTGAGCACCAGTCCACCGGTTGCGCCGGAGTAAAGCACCTCTGGCCCCACCTGGAAGAAGGTCAGCAGCACGAAGATACCGCCCAATACCCGCACGCAGGCCCAGAAAGGGGAGACATTGAACAAGCTGTTGAGGAAAGGACGACGCACCAGAATCGCCGGCTTGAACAACCAGGCAATCACCGTCATCAGCATGGTGGTGGTGATCACCGCACTGACCATGGCGACCAGATAATCGGCAAAAACACGCTGCACCAGCTTGGCTAGCACGGCCACCGGGATGGTGACGTTACCGTCATAGACGACCGGCGTCATGAATAACAGGATCCCGATAAGTGACGGAACCAGAAACATCAACAAGTTACGGCGAGTATTGACCGCTGGTGCTTCGAGACTCTTTTCCAACATGATATGACTGCCCTAATGTTACTTTTCCCTAGCCCGGCCAACCTGCGTATTCATGCATTAACCGGCAAAACGGGCGCAAGAATACTCTAAAAAAATGCACAAACAAGCCTTTAAGGCAGAAATTTGCGCATAAATATTTCCACAGGCAAACCTTCCATTAAAACAATAAGATACAGCGGCGCATATCGATTCAATCGACATCGCCAGATGATTGTTTCGTTATTGTTAATTTTGGTGGGCAGTATAATCGGTTATCAGTAGCAGGCAATAAGTGACATCACAAATATACCTAATGAGTTGCTGCTCGATAGACATAAAAAAACCGGAGCCTGTTCAGGCTCCGGTTTTCAATGAGAGTGACGGGGATCAGTCACGGACGTAGATGACTTCAACGCCATCATCTTCGTCGTCATCCCAATCGTCATCATCAAGCCCTTCATCGAAGGCAAGAGAGGCAGCCAGTGCTTCCGCTTCAGCCTTGGCCAGCTGGTTCTTGTGGTAGTCGTCCCACTTGAACTCCACCTTCTCGATGGCGTCTTTGGCATCTTCCGCCAGCTGACGGGGCATGGTATCCAGCAGATCCAGAATGTCGTAGCAGACCTTCTTGGTGCCTTCCTTGCTGATGGCAGTGATGGCATAGACCGGACCTTCGTGGTTCAGGGCCGCCTTGACGCGATCCATCACCTCCTGGGCTTCTTCTTCCAGGATCAGATCCATCTTGTTAAACACCAACCAGCGCGGCTTGCCAGCCAGTTCCGGGCTGTACTTCTCCAGCTCCTTGACGATGGTCACGGCATTTTCAGCAGGATCGGAGCCATCAACCGGGCAGATATCCACCAGGTGGATCAGCACGCGGCAACGCTCGAGGTGTTTCAGGAAGCGGATACCCAGACCTGCGCCTTCGGCAGCACCTTCGATCAGACCAGGGATATCGGCGATCACGAAGGAGCGGGAGTTCTCGCCACGCACCACACCCAGGTTCGGTACCAGGGTAGTGAAGGGGTAATCAGCCACTTTCGGACGAGCCGCAGAAACGGCGCGAATAAAGGTAGACTTGCCTGCGTTGGGCAGACCCAGCATGCCGACATCGGCCAGCAGCAGCAGCTCCAGCTTCAGGGTACGCACTTCACCCGGAGTACCGTTACTCTTCTGGCGGGGAGCACGGTTGACGGAGCTCTTGAAGCGGGTGTTGCCCAGACCGTGGAAACCACCTTTGGCAACCAGCAGCTTCTGCTCGTGGTGGGTCAGATCCCCCAGCAGTTCACCGGTATCTTCATCGGTCGCTCGGGTACCGACCGGCACACGCAGGATCTTGTCCTTGCCGCGGCGACCGGTACAGTTGGCGCTCTGGCCATTCTCACCGCGCTCGGCAGCATGGAAACGCTCGAAACGGTAGTCGATCAGGGTATTGAGGTTCTCGTCGGCGATCAGATATACGTCGCCACCGTCACCGCCGTCACCGCCGTCCGGACCACCGTTGGGAATATATTTTTCACGGCGAAAGCTTACACAACCGTTACCACCGTCACCGGCATCGACTCGAATCTGGACTTCATCAACAAACTTCATAGGTAACCGTCACCTTAATTCGAAAAACCGATACGCAATTATAGTGGTACAGACCCCTGCGGGCGATACGCATCTTGCCAATCATGCCCGTCAGAGCCAAAGTCAGCTGCGTTCCGTTTTTTCGTCAACGACATCAGAAAGACGTCAGAAAAACAAAAGCCCCGCCTGTTGGCGGGGCTTCGGATCCTTGCGGTCCGTAATTACTCAGCAACGATGCTAACGTACTTACGATTCAGCGGACCTTTAACTTCGAACAGGATTTTACCAGTCGCGGTAGCGAACAGGGTGTGATCCTTGCCCAGACCAACGTTAGTGCCAGCGTGGAACTTGGTACCACGTTGACGAACGATGATGCTGCCAGCCAGAACTGTTTCGCCGCCGAAACGCTTCACGCCCAGGCGTTTAGCTTCAGAATCGCGACCGTTGCGGGATGAACCGCCAGCTTTTTTGTGTGCCATTTATCGGACTCCTCTAATTAAGCGCTGATGCCAGTGATTTTGACTTCAGTGAACCACTGACGGTGGCCCGCTTGCTTACGATGGTGCTTACGACGACGGAACTTGACGATAGTCACTTTCTCGCCACGGCCGTGAGCCACAACTTCAGCTACAACCTTGCCACCTTCAACGAAAGGAGCACCTACTTTAAAAGTGTCGCCTGCAGCAACCATCAGAACTTCGTTGAAGTCGATGGTAGCGCCAGTCTCAACGTTCAGCTTTTCCAGACGAACGATTTGACCTTCGGCCACACGGTGTTGTTTTCCGCCGCTTTGGAATACCGCGTACATTTGATTAACTCCGTAAAGGCATGTCTTTTGCTCAAGGCTAGACATGCGCAAAAACCTATAACAATGGGCGGGCATTCTACGCAAATCGATCTGCTCAGGCAAGGCCAATTTAGCAAAAAGTTTATTTTGTGCGCATATCTGCCGCCGTGGATAAACGCCTAACTGTAACCCATTGTGAAATCGTGTAGAATCCCTGCCATTACTAAAATCGCAGTTATTGCTGCTGTCACGTTACGAGACTTATGGACCAACAGACTATCCGTGCGCTCTGTGCCGCCGACATGACGGCGGTCAATGAACTGATCCTGGCCCGACTCCAGTCCGACGTTAGTCTGATTAATCAGCTGGGTTTCTACATTGTCAGCGCCGGCGGGAAACGGATGCGCCCCATGCTGACCGTGATGGCTGCGCGTGCGCTTGGCTATGAGGGCGAGGATCACCTGAAACTGGCCGCCATCATCGAATTCATTCACACCTCGACCCTGCTGCATGACGACGTGGTCGACGAATCCGACCTGCGCCGTGGCAGGGAGACCGCCAACGCCATGTTTGGCAATGCCGCCAGCGTGCTGGTCGGTGACTACCTCTATAGCCGCTCCTTCCAGATGATGGCCGAACTCTCCAACCTGCGGGTGATGGAGATCCTCTCGGATGCCACCAACACCATCGCCGAAGGAGAAGTATTGCAGCTGATGAACTGCAACGATCCGGATACCACCGAAGAGAGCTACATGACGGTCATCTACTGCAAGACCGCCAAGCTGTTCGAGGCCGCCACTCGCCTTGCAGCCGTGCTGACTCATCAGCCCGAGCCCGTCGAGCAGGCCATGACCGATTACGGCAAGTATTTGGGCACCGCGTTCCAGATCATCGATGACGTGATGGACTACTGCTCCCAGAGCGAAGAGATGGGCAAGAACGTCGGCGACGATCTGGCCGAAGGCAAACCGACCCTACCGCTGCTGCGCGCCATGGAAGTGGGTACGCCGGAAGAGCGCCAGCTGGTGCGCGATGCCATCGAGCACCGCAACGGCATGGAGCATCTTGAGCAGATCCTTGGCATTCTCGACCGTACCGGCGCGCTGGAATACTCCCGCATGCGTGCCAAGGAAGAGGCCGACAAGGCGATTGCCGCCCTCGCCATCCTGCCTGACTCCCCGCACAAACAGGCGCTGGAAACACTGGCCCACATGGCCGTGCAGCGCAGTGCCTGAGTAAACGACATACATGAAAAAAGAGGCCTTCGGCCTCTTTTTTATTGTCTGCTATCTGCTGAACTGTACATTGCGTCAGACTCAGCGACTCAGCATCCAGAGGATCACGCTACCCGCCACCACTAGCGAGCCGCCGATACGGCGCAACTGCTCCGGTGGCTGATCGCTCAGCAGCCGCAACATCTGCTGCCATGCCCTGGGCATCAACAACGGGCCGAGCCCCTCGAACAACAGCAGCAATCCCAACCCCATCAGCATGGATGTCAGCATCCGACCTCCTTCAATGCAACCAGCCCCTCGGGTCAACGGCTGGCGTTGGCACCAAAAACAAAAGGGTCTGACAATGCAGACCCTTTGAATGTGACCTCGTGGCGATTACGGCTTGGTGCCGTGAGGAGACTTGAGGTAACGGAAGAACTCGCTGTCCGGCTTCAACACCATCAGGTCGTTGCCACCGGCAAAGCTCTTGCGATAGGCCTCCATGCTACGCACGAAGCTGAAAAACTCGGGGTCTTTCTTGTAGCTGTCGGCATAGATCTTGGCGGCTTCCGCATCCCCTTCACCGCGCAGCTGGCGAGCGTTACTCTCGGCGTCGGCGATCATGACGGTCACCTTGCGGTCGATATCGGCACGCAGGATTTCAGCCTTCTCGCGACCCTGAGAGCGGTGCTCACGGGCGACTGCGGTACGCTCGGCGCGCATCCGCTGGTAGATGGAGTTAGAGACTTCCACCGGCAGGTTGATCTGCTTGATCCGCACATCCACCACCTTGATGCCGAGCTCGGAGGAGCGCGCCATCTTCTTCAGGGCATCTTCCATCACGGTACTGCGCTCACCGGAGACGATGTCCTTGATGGTGCGGTTACCAATCTCGGAACGCAGACCGTTGTTGATCTTGCGCTTGAGCAGATCTTCAGCCTGCAGCTTGTTGCCACCACCGGTTGCCAAGTAGTACTTGGAGAAGTCCTCGATCTTCCACTTCACGTAGGAGTCGATGATCAGGTCTTTCTTCTCGGAGGTGACAAAACGGTCGGCCTGGCTGTCAATGGTCTGGATGCGGGCATCCATCTTGCGAACCTGGTCGATGAGCGGCACCTTGAAATGCAGGCCCGGCTCATAGAGGCGGGGTTCACCGGAGTCAACCCGCTTCACCTTGCCAAACTGCACCACAATCCCCTTCTGACCTTCATCAACGATAAAGACAGAGGAGAAGCAGACCATGGCCGCGACAGCGATTGCACCAATAGCTAGCTTTTTCATCTATCAGTTTCTCCCTGAGCTGAAGCGGTCACCGCTACGCAGCGGCATTGTCGGGGTAGAGTTGGCACCCTCGTTGGAAACGGGGACCTGCTCTGTGACCGGGGCGGCAGTGGCACGATCAGACTGGGTTACCTTCGGCTTGCCAGACAGCTTGTCGAGCGGCAGGTAGATCATGCTGTTGTTGCCAGCCGGCATGTCGACCACCACCTTGTTGGCCTGCTGATAGAGCTCTTCCATGGTTTCCAGATAGATACGCTCACGGGTCAGCTCGGGGGCAGCCTGATACTGGGGCAGCAGCTCGTTGAAGCGAGCGACTTCACCCTGGGCTTTCAACACGATCTGGGATTTGTAAGCTTCCGCTTCCTGCTCCAGACGCTTCACCTGACCACGGGCCTTGGGCTCGACTTCACGGGCATAGGCTTCTGCTTCACGAATGAAGCGCTGTTCATCTTCCTGAGCGGAGATGGCGTCATCAAACGCGTCTTTCACCTCTTCCGGCGGACGCGCCGGCAAGAAGTTGACGTCGACGATCTGCAGACCCATCTGGTAAGGCTCGATGATGCCATCGATCACCTGCCAGGTCTCCTGACGCACCTTCTCACGACCGGTGGTCAGCACGTCATCCATCCGGGTATGACCCACCACGTAGCGCAGGGCGCTATCGGTGGCCTGACCCAGACTCTCGTCGGCATTGGTCACGCTGAACAGATACTGCTCGGGATTGACCACACGGTACTGCACGTCCATCTCGACCCGTACCACGTTCTCATCCTGAGTCAGCATGAAACCGGAGGCAGGCAGGGAGCGCACAGACTCGACGTCCACCGGGATCACCTGATCGATAAAGGTCGGCTTCCAGCGCAGGCCCGGCTCGACAATATGGGAAAACTTGCCAAACCGCAGCACGGCACCACGCTCCGCTTCGCGAATGGTGTAGAAGCCGCTGACGACCCACACCACCACAGCCACAACCAGCGCGATGGAGATACCAAAGCGACCTACATCGCCGCCAGATTTGCCGCCACCAAACAAGCCACCGAAACGGCGACTCACTTTGCGCAGCATTTCATCCAGATCAGGGGGTCCCTGATTCTTGCCGTTATTCCCCCAAGGGTCACGGTCTTTGCCGTTGTTACCAGGCTCATTCCAAGCCATCAGCGTCTCCATTAATACATGCGGATGGATATCATCTCTATCGGGCCGTCATACGTCGCGAAGCCCCTAAGGGTTCATCTTCATCAACGAATCAATGCCTGATAAAGCGTTGTAAACTCTCACCTTCCTGTTTCACGAGGCGGTTCCAGTCGGCCACTTGCAAGCGGACTTCCAGCACGAAATCACCCTCCTCGCTAAAACCTTCCTGCTCAATCCCTTTCAGCTGATAGAGCGCACTGCGCAATCTCGCGGCAGAAGGAGGCAACTGCAGGGTGTGATGCACCATGGAGCCAGCCAGCAATTCGGTCAGCGCCGTAAACAGATGCTCACAACCTTCACCAGTCTGGGCCGACAACCAGACGCGCAACGGGCGCCCCTCGTCATCTCGCTCCAGACCTGCCGGACGATCCGCCAGCTTGTCGATCTTGTTGCAGATCATCAGCTGGGGCCTGTCATCGGCTTCAATCTCGGCCAACACCTGCTGCACGGAGTCGATATTCTCCTGCATCTGCTCATCGGCACAGTCCACCACATGCAGCAGCAGATCCGCTTCACGGGTCTCCTGCAGGGTCGCCTTGAAGGCCGCGACCAGATCATGGGGCAAGTGTCGAATAAATCCAACTGTATCCGCCAAAATCACATCACCCACATCCCGGATCACCAGTTTACGCAGGGTGGGATCCAGAGTTGCGAACAATTGGTCGGCAGCATACACGCTGGCAGCTGTAAGTTGGTTGAACAAAGTGGACTTTCCGGCGTTGGTATAACCAACCAGTGACACCGTCGGCACTTCGTTGCGATTGCGGGCGCGGCGTCCCTGCTCCCGCTGCTTGGCCACCTTGTCGAGCCGACGCAAAATCGCCTTGATGCGTTCCCGCAGCAGACGTCGGTCAGTCTCAAGCTGGGTTTCACCCGGGCCACGCAGACCGATCCCGCCCTTTTGACGCTCAAGGTGGGTCCAGCCTCGCACCAGACGAGTGGAAAGATGGCGCAACTGGGCCAGTTCGACCTGCAGTTTACCTTCGTGGGTACGGGCGCGCTGGGCAAAGATATCGAGGATCAGGCCGGTTCGGTCCACCACCCGGCACTGGAACAGACGCTCCAGGTTGCGCTCCTGGGCGGGGGTCAGGGCGTGGTTGAAGATGACGACGTCGGCATCCAGCATCTGGACTTGGGACGCGATCTCTTCAGCCTTGCCACTGCCGACAAAAAATTTGGCACTGGGCGCACTGCGACTGGTGGTAATTACCCCCAGCGCATTGACTCCGGCCGAGCTCACCAACATCTTGAGCTCTTCCAGATCCTCCCGCTCACCCTCATCACTGAAGTTGACATGCACCAGAACGGCCTGTTCGCCAGCTTCATAACGGTCAAACAAGCGCTTGCTCCTTAACAGGAATCATGATGAATCTGAGTTGGCGAGTCGACTCGCCCAGGGATATCACGCCTCGGCATCACCCTGTTCATCAGCCGCGCCACCCGGAGTGGGCTGGTGATGATTGACGGCACGGGCCGGTACGACAGTCGAGATGGCGTGCTTGTAAACCATCTGGCTCACGGTGTTTTTCAGCAGGATAACAAACTGGTCAAAAGACTCGATCTGACCTTGCAGTTTGATGCCGTTCACCAAATAGATAGAAACAGGAATCCGCTCACGGCGCAGCGCATTCAAAAACGGGTCTTGGAGAGATTGCCCCTTAGCCATTTTTCTTTTCCTTATAGTTTGTTGTTTTTAAACACCGAATATCAATATAACAACCTGATTATACAGGGAGTGTCAAGCCGCACCAGCGCGAGCAAGCACGCGGTCGAAATTGCCAGACTCACCAGATTCCAACCAGGTCACGTCGGGCCAGCCGCGCAACCAAGTCATCTGTCGTTTTGCCAATTGGCGTGTGGCAACAATGCCACGATAACGCATCTCATCATACCCCACTTCACCGCACAGGTAGTCCCACATTTGGCGATAACCCACACAGCGAATGGAGGGGAGATCCGGGGTCAGATCGCCGCGCGCCATCAGCGCACGAACCTCCTGTTCAAAGCCACCTTGCAGCATCTTGTCAAAGCGCAGTTCGATACGCTGATGCAGCACGGCGCGTTCGCTCGGGGCGATGGCAAACTGCAGCACCCGATAGGGCAAGCCCTCCCCCTGCACCTGCGTCAGCTCGGTAAGGGTCTTGCCGCTGATGCGGTAGACCTCCAGCGCCCGAGAGAGTCGCTGCGGGTCATTGGGGTGGATCCGCGCCCCGGCAACCGGGTCAATGCGCACCAGCTCATCGTGCAGCGCCTGCCAACCGAGGCGGGCAGCCTCTTCCTCAATCCCGGCTCGAATGGCGGGATCGGCGGAGGGCAATGGGGACAATCCCTCCAGCAGCGCCTTGAAATAGAGCATGGTGCCGCCCACCAGCAGCGGAATGCGGCCGCGGTCGGCGATCTCTTTCATCTCCCGCAGGGCATCCTTGCAAAAATCGGCCGCAGAATAGCTCACTGCGGGATCAAGAATGTCGATCAGCCGGTGCGGGGCCCGCGCCAGCTCATCGGCAGTCGGCTTGGCCGTACCGATATCCATGCCGCGATAGATCAGCGCCGAATCGACGCTGATGATGTCGCAGGGCAGCGCCTGGCACAGTTCAATGGCGAGATCCGTCTTGCCGGAGGCCGTCGGCCCCATCAGAAAAATTGCGGTCGGCAAGTCACTCGTCATGTTCAAACTCCTCCAGCACGGTCGCCAACGAAAGCGGGCGTACCATGCGAATATCTGTCAGTTGGTCAGCGTGAGCGGCCACAAGTTCCGTCAGCAGACGACTGGCAGTTGAAAAATCGTATATCTTCTCGCGGCTTATCCCCTGCTCCACCAGCCATTGGCATAATACTTCAGCCTGCTGACCAGCATCACTGTCAGATCCGCCCTCGATAATTTGCAGCAATTCGGGTAACAGACGCACCAGATCGGTCTGGCGCAGCAGAGCCGGCACCCGAGTCAGGATCATGGTGTCGCGCCCCCCGCTTTTCAACTCCAGCCCCATCCGTTTCAGCAAACGCTCCTGCTCGGTCACCAGCGCGATCAAATTCTTCGGCAATTTGAAGGAGACCGGCAGCAACAGTGGCTGGGCCGCCAGTCCCTGGCCCCAGGTCTCCAGCAGCCAGTGGCGCAGCAGCACCCGCTCGGCGCGCACCAGCGAGAGCAGCGCCAGCTGATTATCCCGCTCGATCAACAGGTAGGCCTGATCCACCAGTGTCAGGGCGCGGCATCCCCCCTGTTTGGGTGATGGCACCGTGTCGGTGGACTGTGCGGGAGCAGCCTCAGTCGCAGTTGCGATAGGCAGCGTAGTGAGCAGAGCGCCCATGCCGCTCATCGCCTCCCTGCTTGGGGGCTCGGGCGGTTGATAATTGCTGGCTCGGCCAGCCCCACCGCCCCCCTCCCGCACCTGTGCAGGTGCCCGGTAGCTGTGCTCGGCACCGTACCACTCCGGGCGGGGCGCCTGACCGGGATATTCAATCTGCGGGCTGACCGGCAGCTCGACCAGGGTTTCGGCCAGCGGCGCGTCCTGATGAGCGGCGCTGACTCCTTCGCGGCGCAGCGCAGTAAACAGCGCCTGAAAGATAAAGTCGTGGATGAGCCGCGCCTGATGGAAGCGTACCTCATGCTTGGCCGGGTGGACGTTGACATCTACCTGACGGGGATCCAGCTCGATATAGAGCACATAAGCGGCGAAGCGATCGGGAGGCAGCAACTCGTCATAGGCCTGACGAATGGCGTGGTTGATGAGCTTGTCGCGCATCATCCGGCCGTTGACATAGGTGTATTGCAGATCGTTTTGTGGTCTTGCCCCCTCCGGAGTCGCCAGCCAGCCCCACAGACGCACGTCGCTATGCTCGCTCTCCACCGCCAGCGCATGGTGCATGAAGGGAGTGCCGCAAACGGCGGCGAGACGTCGCTCCTGCTCCGGCACGGTATTGGCGGCCTTGTACTGGCGCACCACCTTGCCATTGTGGCGCAGGATCAGGGTGGCATCGAAGCGGGAGAGCGCGATGCGGCGCACCAGCTCATCGATATGGGCAAACTCGGTCTTTTCGCTGCGCATGAACTTGCGCCGCGCCGGGGTATTGAAGAAGAGGTCCACTACCTCCACCGTGGTGCCCACCGGATGGGCCGCCGGCTTGATGGTGACGCTCATCTCGCGCCCTTCCGCCTGGGCTTGCCAGGCTTCGGACTGCTCGGCGGTACGGGAGGTGAAGGTGAGACGGGAGACCGAGCTGATGGAGGCGAGCGCCTCGCCACGAAAACCGAGGCTGTTGATCCCTTCCAGATCGTCCAGCGTGGCCACCTTGGAGGTCGCATGACGCGACAGCGCCAGCACCAGCTCGTCTTTGGCGACGCCACAGCCGTTGTCACGGATGCGGATCAGCTTGGAGCCCCCCTTGTCGATGTCGATCTCGACCCGGTCGGCCCCCGCATCCAGGCTGTTTTCCACCAGCTCTTTCACCACAGATGAGGGCCGCTCCACCACCTCTCCGGCTGCAATCTGGTTGGCCAGAATGGGTGGCAAAATACGGATCGGCATCACTTACTCCTGAATTTCAATCTTGCGGATGGTCAGTCTCTTAAGGCTCCAGGAGGGCCGCTCCACCACCTCTCCACCAACCAGAATCTGGTTGGCCAGGATAGGGGGCAATATACGGATCGGCATCATTTACTCCTGAATTTCAATCTTGCTGATGGTATTCGCTAACAGCGGGAGCGGCATTGTCCGCTCCCGCGCGTCAGTTTTGCGGAATGTAGAGCACCTGCCCGACCTGAATATTCCGCGACTTGAGCTTGTTGATCTCCACCAGCCGAGCCTGACTCACCCCATGCTTCTCGGCAAGGCGGGAGAGACTCTCGCCCCGCTTGACCACATGGCGGATCATCTGCGACTTGTCGTCACTGCGAACGGGGGCAGCAGCGCGGCTCTGCCCCTGCTGAGGGATATAGATAGTCTGACCAATCTGAATATCCCGGCTGCGCAGCTGGTTGATCTCCACCAGAGTGGACTGACTCACTCCATGCTTCTCGGCAAGGCGGGAGAGGCTCTCACCCCGTTTGACCACATGGCGGAGCATCCGCGATTTGTCATAGTCGCCCACACTGCTGACCGGTGCACCGCTCTCTTGCGCTGCCGCCGAGTAAGGCTTGATCACCCCGGCACCAGAGCCGCTCGCCGTGCCGCTGTCGCGGGCAGTAGCGGGCATCTTGTTGGTCACTACCGGCTGCGACTGTGCCTGCCTGGGCTGGCTCACCGGCTGCCGGGCTACCGGTGCAGGGCGAGTAGCAGCAGGTTGGCTCACCTGCCCCTTGCCGGTCAGCATGGCCCCCTTGGTCGGGTGGGCGCGGTAGTAGTTGCGGATCCCCTCGAAGATAGCGCGGGCCAGCTGGTCCTGATAGCTGGCGGTGGCCAGCAGCTTCTCTTCCGCATGGTTGGAGATAAACCCGGTTTCAACCAGCACCGAGGGAATATCCGGCGCCTTCAGCACCGCCAGACTGGCGTGTTCCGGCGCCTTCTTGTGCAGTCGGGCGACCTTGCCCATGGAGCGCAGGATCTGGCGGCTGACGTCGTACCCTTCGGCACGGGACTTGTCCATGGAGAGGTCAAGGAAGGTCTGCGCCAGATAGGGGTTGGGATCAGATTCCGCCAACACCTTGCCGACACCGCCCAGCAGCTCGCCCTGCTTCTCTTGCTTCTCCAGCCAGCTACCCATCTCGCGGTTGGCACGGTTGGTCGACAAGACCCAGACCGAGGCACCGCGCGGGGTCGAGTTATGAAAACTGTCTGCATGGATAGAGACCAGCAGATCCGCCTTGGCCTTGCGGGCAATCTCGGAGCGCTTGTTGAGATCGACGAAATAGTCGCCACGACGGGTCATCACGGCGCGCATCCCCGGCTCGCGGTCGATCAGTGCAGCCAGCTTCTGGGAGACCGCCAGCGTCACCCGCTTCTCGTAGGTACGACGCGGGCCGATGGAGCCCGGGTCTTCCCCGCCGTGGCCCGGGTCGATGGCAATCACCACCCCCTTGCCTTTGCCACCGACAGGCGTGGACTGCACCGCAGCCGCCGAGCGCTTCTCTTCATAAGGGAGGTCGATGACCAGACGGTGGCCATAGGGCCCGGCTGGCGCCAACGGAAAGACCACCGGCTTGATGGCGGAGCTGAGATCCATCACCAGCCGCAGCCCCCCCTTCTCCAGCGGAGTGCTCTGGCGGATCTTGCGCACCAGTTCGCTGTTGTTCTCGATCCGCGCCAGATTGGCGGCGTTGCTCGCCCCTTTCAGGTCGATCACCAGCCGATCCGGGCCGGTGAGGGTGAAATAGTTGAAGTTGGGGGCGCTGCTCATATCGAGCACCACCCGGGTGTTATCCGGTGATGGCCAGATTCGTACGCTCTTGAGCTGATTCGCCCAGGAGGGTAACGCCATCAAAGAGAGAGCAATAACAAGGATCAAGCGCACGTAGATGACAACCGTTCCAGAATGGCTTCGCCAATAGCAGTGCGAGCCTCTATCAGAACCTCGCGCTGCTCGCCTACATAGGTGAGGGTAATTTCCAGGTCGGGAGCCGGTAACCAGCCCTCGCCCTTCTCGGACCACTCCACCAGACAGAGAGTGTTGGCGGCAAAATAGTCCCGAATGCCCATGAATTCCAGCTCTTCCGGATCAGCCAGGCGATAGAGATCAAAATGGTAGACCTGCCAGCCATCGAGCTCATAGGGTTCGACCAGAGTGTAAGTCGGGCTTTTTACCTTGCCCTGATGGCCAAGGCCCTGCACCCAGCCGCGGGTCAGGGTGGTTTTACCGGCGCCAAGCGTGCCATGCAAAAACACTGTGGTCGCCTGCTGGCAGGCTTGTGCCAGACGGCCACCCAGTGCCACGGTTGCTGCCTCGTCCGGCAGTGTCATCATCAACTGTTTTGCCATGTTCTTCTTTTTAACTTGTAATGGTGTCGGGATTAACCAGTTTGCGGATCAGCGGCAGCAGATCTGACGCCAGCATGCCCCGCTCGCCGTCAGCGGCGGCCTGATCTGCAGCCTCGCCGTGGATCACGGCACCCAGCCAGCTTGCCATGGTGGCAGACCAGCCCTGGGCCAAAAGGGCGGCGATTATACCAGATAACAGATCGCCCATGCCGCCACTTGCCATGCCGGGATTGCCTTCACAACAGAGAGCGACCCGCTCGCCGTCATAAATAAGTGATCCCGCCCCTTTTAGCAGCACCACACCGCCATAGCGCCGCTGCAACGCCTGCACGGCGGCAAACCGGTCGGTTTCAATCTCGGCAATGGAGCATCCCAGCAGGCGCGCTGCTTCGCCGGGATGGGGCGTGAGCACCCAATTATCCTGATGGCGGGGAGATTGCGCCAGCCAATTCAATCCATCGGCGTCCAAAACCAGTGGCAGCCGTTCGGTGAGATAACGGGCGATTTGCGCGCTTCCCCACTCATCCTGACCGAGCCCGGGGCCAATGACCCGCACCGACGCCCACCCCTCGTCATCTGCGGTAGTGAGACTCATCAGTTCGGGTTGATAGAGGCTGACCGGCGGATGTTCCGGATGCTGACATACCCGCACCAGCCCGGCCCCCGCCCGCAGGCAGGCGCGGGCAGCCAGCACGATGGCCCCCTGCATGCCGCGATTGCCCCCCACCAGCAGTACCTTGCCATAAGAGCCCTTGTGGGAAGCGCGCGGGCGCGGGGTCATCTGCGTGCTCAGCTGCGGATAATCGATACGCCAGGCGGCGGGCAGCATAGTGTCATCAGGCGTCACGCCAAGGGGATCGCAGTCTAGCTGGCCGACACAATCCACCCCGTCGCCGGTGAGCATCCCCTGCTTGATACCGATAAAGGTGAGGGTGCGAGTGGCCTGCACCACGGCCCCCATGGCACGGCCGGTATCGCCGTTGAGGCCGGAGGGGAGATCCACCGCCAGCACGGGCACAGCCAAGCCATTGATTGTTGCGACGATCTTTGTCAGTAGTGGCGAGAGGGGCGTGTTGACGCCGGTGCCAAACAGGGCATCGATCACCAGATCCGGGGCGGAGTGTTGTGCATCATCAAACTGCTCGGCCAGCCAGACCCGGCCACCGGCCGCCAGCCACTCATCGGCGGCCCGTCTGGC
>NZ_QAJD01000161.1:706-43416 GCF_003061465.1 Aeromonas sp. HMWF017 | reverse complement strand
CCGCCGTTATTGCCGGGGCCGACGAAAATCCACCAGCAGCGACTGTCGGGCCAATGCAGGGTGGCATAGGTGCGCAGCGCGGCACCTGCTCGCTCCATCAGGGCATAAAGAGGTTGCCCCTCGCGCGCGGCCCAGTTGCGCTCCAGTGCGCGGATCTGTTCAGTCTGCCACAGCCCCTGTGGTAAACTGCCCCCCTCTTTTGTGCCCAACGCGCCCCTGATGACCTCTACCATGACGGCTCCCGCCTCTTATCGATCGACCCACGCCAGCAAACGCCGGCCAGGCCAAGCCGCATGAGCGCACCTGACTTCCACCAGCTGGCCCAAGATATCAAGCTCTGGGCACAGGAGCTAGGATTTGACCAGGCGGGCATCACCGACACCGATCTGCGTATCGAAGAGCCGAGATTGCAGGCCTGGCTGGATGCGGGCTATCACGGCAGCATGGATTACATGGCGCGCCACGGCATGATGCGCGCGCGCCCCCACGAGCTGCTGCCGGGCACGGTGCGGGTGTTGTCGGTGCGGATGAACTACCTGCCGTTCGAGGCGGGCTTCGCCGCCACCCTGCGCGATCCGACCCTCGGCTATATAAGCCGCTATGCTCTCGGTCGCGACTACCACAAGGTGCTGCGCAACCGGCTCAAACAGCTGGGTGATCGCATCGAAGCACGCTGCGCCGAGCTGTTTCAAGGCACCGAAGAGACCTTGGGGGAGTGGCGCCCCTTCGTCGACTCCGCCCCCATCCTCGAGCGGCCACTGGCAGCCAAGGCGGGCCTCGGCTGGGTTGGCAAACACTCACTGCTGCTCAACGAATCGGCCGGCTCCTTCTTCTTTCTCGGTGAGCTGTTGCTCAACCTGCCGCTACCGCTCGACCAGCCAGTGGAGAAAGAGCAGTGCGGCAAGTGCGTCGCCTGCATCAACATCTGCCCGACCGGCGCCATTGTCGCACCCTATGTGGTGGATGGCCGCCGCTGCATCTCCTATCTCACCATCGAGAATGACGGCCCTATTCCGGAAGAGTTCAGGCCCCTGATGGGCAACCGCATCTACGGCTGCGACGACTGCCAGCTTATCTGCCCCTGGAATCGCTACGCCGATGCCAGCCCGGAACCCGATTTCAGCCCCCGCCCCAGCCTGCACCGACCGCCCCTGCTGGCGCTGTGGTGCTGGAGCGAGAGCGATTTCCTCAAACAAACCGAAGGAAGCCCGATCCGCCGCATCGGTTACCAGCGCTGGCGCCGCAATCTGGCGGTCGCCCTTGGCAATGGCCCGGCGACTCCCGATGTGATCGCGGCCCTGCAACTGGGGCTGACCACCGCCGAGCCCATGGTGGCCGAACATATCGAATGGGCGCTGACCACCCTTGCCCGGCGTCAGGATGAAGAGAACAAGAAGACCCGTTTGCTGATCCGCTGCATCGAAAAAGGTCTGTCGGATCACGCATAAGTGATCTGCCCCTTGCCGGATTGCAGCACTTTTTTCATGCTCTGCCGACCTGCAGTGCCCATAACAGCGTGGTCACTGCAAACTGGTCGGCACACAACAAGGACAACACAGATGCATATGTTGGGAGTGGATATTGGAGGCTCAGGGATCAAGGGCTGTCTGGTCGATACCAAAACCGGCGAATTGATTGGCGAGCGCCATCGCATTGCCACACCGCAACCGGCCACCCCGGCCGCCATCGCCCATACCCTCAAGGCGCTGGTCGAACACTTTGACTGGAAAGGACCGGTGGGCTGCGGCTTTCCCGCCACCATTCACAACGGCATTGCCAAGAGTGCCGCCAACATCGACAAGAGCTGGATTGAGACCGATGCCGAGCATCTGTTTGCCGATGTCACCGGCAAACCCTGCTATGTGCTGAATGATGCCGATGCCGCCGGTCTGGCCGAGATGCGCTTTGGCGCTGGCAAGGATCGCAAGGGGGTCATCATCCTCATCACGGTCGGCACCGGTATCGGCACCGCCATCTTCGTCAACGGCCATCTGCTGCCCAACACCGAGCTGGGCCATCTGATGCTGGAAGGAATGGTCGCCGAGCACTACTGCTCCGATGCGGCGCGCAAACGGGAAGATCTCTCCTGGAACCGCTGGGGCAAGCGCTTCAACAAGTATCTGGCGCGCCTTGAGTTTCTCTTCTCCCCCGACCTCTTCATTCTGGGGGGCGGCAGCGCAGCCAAGCTGGATAAGTTTGTCGATCGCATCGAGACCCGGGCACCGCTTATTCCGGCGGCCAGCCTCAATCAGGCGGGCATTATCGGGGCCGCCCTTTACGCGGCCGAGCAGCAGGGCTGACCCAGGCTCACTGCAAGTCCGCAGATATCCAATGGAAAGGGCCCGGCACTGCTGTCGGGTCCTTTTGTTTGGCGGTCATCTTGCGTGTTTGGCGCTTATCACCCGTTACATGTCGTCGAGTCGCTGCACCCCGTGCACCAGTCGGGTCAGGCGGGTCTGCTCCAGCCCGGCCAGATTCTCGAGCAAGGCGGTGGTGGCCGGTGTCGGGCACTCCCGGGCCAGATGGCTCAGCTCGCCCACCAGCTGCTCCTCCCAACGGCATACCTGAGTGACGATATCCTGAGTCTGGACTGATGCTGGCAGCTCGAAGCGGGTAATGGCAGGCAACATATCCTCGCTGAAACTCTGGTTCAGCCAGGTCTCCCTGACCGCCTCTCCCAGTTGAGCAGCATATTCGTGCAGATGGGCACTGGCCGCATCCTCACGCCCTTGCAGATAGACCAGCAACATCCGGCTGCGTTCGCTGTCCACCTGACTGGTCAAACGCCCGTAACAGAGTCCGAGCTGGTGGTGAACCTGCTCAAGATAGTGCAGCAACTCTTTGATCTGTTGGAATCTCATCGCACTGCCCTCCATGCTTGTCGACATCATCAGTATAAAAAACCGGCGCCACCGACCCAATCCCTATCAGTGCGCCCCTTGCGCTGCATCAAGGTTGACGCCGACAAAGTGGCCGCCAGGTGATCCTGTCACGAATAGGGAACGATTTGTGCAGCAATTTGTGCAACGATGGAGGAGCATCAGGCTCGATAGCCGATATGGACAGATACGGGCTGACACACTAATAAAACCAGCATTTACCCGGAATAAACCATCTTTAATTCGGTTATCTGCCGCAGGGACGAAACAGGATCTGGAAGAGCAACAATACCATCCTGATTGTTATCCACCTTACAGAAATCCTTATCACTTTTTTAGACGTCTAGACGTAAAAACATGCGTTGACACAGCCATCCGGACATCTTAGCATCATCCTCCATGATGACAGAGTAACCCAGTGGAACCTCTGCCCAATTTCCCCGCCTGTAGCGCCCTGTGCTTTAAGGCTGTTAGCACGGAAGAATCCATGATTAAGTTGATCGGTCTCAACAAAGTCTACGGTACAGGCAGTGACGCCGTGCACGCCCTGCGTGATGTGAGTCTGCATGTACCCCAAGGCAAAATTTTCGGGGTGATCGGTGCCTCCGGTGCCGGCAAGAGTACCCTCATTCGTTGTGTCAACCTGCTGGAGCGCCCGACAGAGGGCCAAGTCATCGTTGATGGCCAGGATCTGGTCGCCCTGAGCGAACGGGATCTGACCCAGGCTCGCCGCCAGATCGGGATGATTTTCCAGCACTTCAACCTGCTTGCCTCCCGCACCGTCTCCGCCAACATCGCCTTTCCGCTGGAGCTGGCGGGCTGGAGCAAAGAGAAGATCCAGCAACGGGTTGCCGAGCTGCTGGCACTGGTCGGGCTGGAAGCCCGTGCCCAGGCCTATCCGTCCGAGCTTTCCGGCGGTCAGAAACAGCGTGTCGCCATTGCCCGCGCACTGGCACCGTCCCCCAAGGTACTGCTCTGCGACGAGGCCACCTCGGCCCTCGACCCGCAGACCACCCGCTCGATCCTGACCCTGCTCAAGGAGATCAACGTCAAGCTGGGGCTCACCATCCTGCTCATCACCCACGAGATGGATGTGGTGAAGGGGATCTGTGACGAAGTGGCCATCATCAGCGACGGCCGTCTGATCGAGCAGGGCGAAGTGGCCTGGTTCTTCAGCAACGCCAAGACCCAGCTGGCCCGTGACTTCATCCACTCCACCATCCATCTGGAGGTACCGCAGGAGTATCAGGATCGGATGAGCAGCGAGCGGGTGCCGGGCAGCTACCCGCTGGTGAAGCTTGGCTTTACCGGCAGCACGGTCGATACGCCGCTCATCTCCGAGGCGAGCCGCCGTTTCAATATCGACATCAGCATTCTGAGCGCAGACATCGAATACGCCGGTGGCGTCAAATTCGGTTTCCTGCTGGCCGAGCTGTTCGGGGACGAAACCCAGTGCGAGGCGACCCAGCAGTTCCTTATCGACAACCACATTCAGCTGGAGGTAATGGGTTATGTCCGAAGCCATGATTAATCTGCTCATCACGGCCCTGGGCGACACCCTGATCATGGTGTTTGCCTCCGCCCTGTTTGGCTGCCTGCTGGGTCTGCCGCTCGGCGTGGCACTGCACGTGACCAAGGCGGGCCAGATCCTAGCCAACCCCTTGCTCAACCGTACTCTGGGTATGGTGGTCAACGTGGGTCGCTCGGTGCCCTTTATCATCCTGCTGGTCGCCATCATTCCGCTAACCCGGCTGATTGTCGGCACCAGTATCGGCACCATCGCCGCCATCGTGCCGCTGACTGTCGGCTGCATCCCTTTCATCGCCCGTCTGGTGGAAGGGGCACTGATGGAGGTGCCGGACGGCCTGCTGGAAGCGGCCAAGGCGATGGGCGCCAAGCCGTTGCAAATTATCACCAAGGTGCTGCTGCCCGAGGCTCTGCCTGGCATCCTCAACAGCGTCACCATTACCCTCGTCACTCTGGTGAACTACTCGGCCATGGCCGGGGCCATCGGTGGCGGCGGTCTGGGGGATGTGGGTATTCGTTATGGTTATCAGCGCTTCGATCCAACCGTCATGCTGGTGACCGTGGTTATCCTGGTAGTACTGGTTCAACTTATCCAGAGCGCGGGTGAGCGCCTGGTCAACAAATGTGATCATCGTTAATCGTCGATTTCTGACAGGAGGTTTTATGAAATTTGGCATCAAATCCGTTGCGGCTGCCCTGCTGGCTGGTCTGGTTCTGGCCGGTTGCGGTCAAAAAGAAGAGAGCAAGGTTCTGAAAGTGGGCGCCATTGCCGGCCCCGAGACCGAGCTGGTTGAAGTGGCGGCCAAGGTAGCCAAAGAGAAATACGGTCTGACAGTCGAGGTGGTCAACTTCTCCGACTATGTCACCCCGAACGTGGCGCTGAACGATGGCAGCATCGACGTCAACGCCTTCCAGCACAAACCCTATCTGGATGCACAGGTGCGTGATCGTGGCTTCAAGCTGGTGCCGGTTGGCAACACCTTCGTCTACCCGATTGCCGGTTACTCCAAGAAGATCAAGGCGCTGAGCGAGCTGCAAGATGGCGCCCAGATCGCGGTACCGAACGATCCGACCAACCTGGGCCGCTCCCTGATCCTGCTGGCCAAACAGGGTCTGATCACCCTGAAGGATGGCGCCGGTCTGGAAGCCACCGTGCTGGATATCGCCAACAACCCGCGTAACTTCAAGATTGTGGAACTGGAAGCAGCCCAGCTGCCGCGCTCGCTGGAAGACGTGGACTTGGCCATCATCAACAACACCTTCGCCGGTCAGATTGGTCTGACCCCGACTGAAAACGGCCTGTTTGTTGAAGACAAAGAGTCCCCCTACGTCAACCTGATCGTCGCCCGCGACAACAACAAGGATGACGAGAAGGTCAAACAGTTCGTACAAGCTTTCCAAACCGATGATGTTTACAAGAAAGGTCTCGAGCTGTTCAAAGGCGGCCTGGTAAAAGGTTGGTAATTGCTCACTCGGCAAAAAAGGCCACGCAATGCGTGGCCTTTTTTATTGGCGCCGCTATCATATCCGCGAGCACGGCAACACGAACATACTCATAACATGAAAAAATGGTATCTGGCCTACTGCAAGCCAAAAGAAGAGGCCCGCGCCCGCGCCCACCTCGATGCCCAGGGTATCGAATCCTATTACCCCATGGTGGAGATCGATAAGCTGCGCCGGGGCAAGCGAGTTCCGGTACGGGAACCCATGTTCCCCAACTACCTGTTTATCTTTGTCGATTTGGAAGAGGTGACACCGGTCACCCTGAAATCGACCCGCGGCATCAGCCGGATCATCCACTTTGGCAGTGAATGGACCCCCATCAGCAGCAAGCTGGTCTATCAACTGATGAGCCGCGATGATAGCGACGAGGCGAGAGCCAGCTACGCCAGCCTGCCCTGCTCGGGCGACAAGGTGCTGATTGAAGAGGGGCCGTTGGCTGGATTCGAAGCCATCTATATGGAGCCGGATGGAGAGAAACGGGCAATTTTGCTGGTCAGCCTGCTCAACCGGGAGACCACCAGCAGCTTCGACAACCACACCTTCAGACGCCTGGACTAAACCCACGGGCCAGACGGATCGGTGCATGGCAATAGCAATAGCGCGATGATCCTGCCTTCTCACGCATCAAGATCAAAGCGGGCGATGACCGCCTTCAGCTTGCCGGTATCGCCAGCCAGTCTGGCTACGATCTCCTCCCCCTGCTGACTACGCTGACAGGATTGCCGACTGAGCGAGGCAATGTCGTCGACCGTCCCGGATACCTCGGCGGCCACCCGCGACTGCTGCTCGGTTGCTACCGAAATGGCCTCCAGCTGGCCCGATAGCGACTGCACCAGCTGGTTCATGGCACTCAGGGTATCGGTCACCAATCCGACTGCATCCCGCCCTTGCTCCACCAACCGGGTACCGCTGCTAACGGTACTTACCGTCTGGCGAGTCTGCTGGGAGATGGCCGCAATAGTCTGGCTGATCTCGGCGGTTGATTGATGGGTGCGGGTCGCCAGCTGGCGCACCTCATCGGCCACCACCGCAAAACCGCGCCCCTGCTCGCCTGCCCGCGCAGCTTCTATCGCCGCATTGAGTGCCAGCAGATTGGTCTGCTCGGCTATAGTGGCGATCACCTCGGTGATCTGCCCCACCTGTTCACTCTGATGCTCCAGCAGCCCCATGGCTTCGTTGGCCTGTCCAATCATGGCGGCAATCTGCTGCATGGTATCGCTCATTCGTGCCAGCGCGGCCTCTCCCTGACGGGTCTGCTGCCGCACCTGATGGGCTCCATCCGCCACACCGGCAATGTTGCCAGCCACATCACGAGCACTCACTGACATCTGATCGATAGCCGCCGCCACCGCATCGACCCGCTGATCCTGCTCCGTCAGATCCGCCACTATGGCTCTGGTGGTGCTGCCCACATCGAGACAGGCCACCTCGACCTGCCCCACTGCGCCCTGCAACTCCCCGACCAGATGATGTAACTGGGCAGACATCCGGTTGATGGAACCGGTCAACTCTCCCAACTCATCCTGCCCTGTGATTGGCAAGGGCTCGGCCGCCAGCCGACCATCCGCAACCTGCCCCGCCCGGGTCACCAGACAGGCAATGTCACGGGTCAGACGGCGACTAAAGAGCCATGCGACCAACATGCCAAGCACGATGGCGCTGCCGGTAGCCAACAGCAGTGTCTGGTTGATGGCCCTCCCGGCTCCGGTCATCTGCGCCGAAATCTGATCCACCTCGGCACGGGTTTTCCCCACCTGCTGGACCAGCTGCTCACTGAGGCTGGACTGCATCGGCTCGATGTCGGTGGCCATCAGGTAGTTTGCCTGATCCCAATCCGGTGCCTGGCGCTTCTCGATCACCTGCCCCACCAGCTCGGAGAAGGGGGTCGCCATCTCTTCAAACAGCTGCCAGAGGCTCTGCTGGGTGTCGGTAAAGAGCGCGGCTTGCTGCTTCACCTCAGCCACCCGCTGCTGGTGAAACTGGTAGTAATCCTGATACTTGCTGCGGTATTCGAGATCGCCTGAGATGAGAAAATCCCGCAGTGCGGAGAGGGAATTGGCGAGGCTGTTGTAGGCATCTCCCACCTGCTTGAGCAGCATGCGGCGATCGCCGGAGAGTTGATCCTGCGGAGTGCCAACTTCTTCATTGGCAAAGGATTGCAGCTGATCGAGCGCAGCCTCCGCCAGCGGCCCCGCTTCCTGCAGCATCAGGGTGTGAGCGGGCAGATTCTCTTCGCTCTGGGCGATGGTCCACACCTTCTCCTGATGGCTTTTGAAGGTCTCGAGAGACTTGGCGAGCGCCGGACTGAACGCCTGATGGGCAATAGCCTGCCAGGCCGACTCCCACTCCTGCTTGAGGCGGGAAGCCTGAGCCGGATCCTTGCCGAGGATCAGATAGCCACGCAAGGCAGAAACGGTGGCAACCAGTGCCTTCTGGCTCGCCTCATCCCGCTGCAAAGCGGGCAGCGCCTGCTCCAACAAGGTGTGTTGGGCCTGATTGATCTGGGTCAGCCGGTAATAGACCAGCGTGGAGGAGAGCAGGATCAGCAGGTTGATAAAACCGAAGCTGAGCAGCAACTTGCTTGAGATTTTCATGAACATCCTTGTTCAAACGGAGGGATCCAGCCAACAGAATCAGATAGATATCAGTGTAGGCAATCTATCTTGCCAAGTCCGGTGCCAATTAGCCAATTCACTGCGCGGCATCGGGCGGGCAGAGAAAAATCCCTGACAGAGGTCACAACCGAGCTGAGCCAGCACTCGCCAGGTCGCCTCATCCTCTACCCCTTCCGCCACCGACTTCAACCCCAGCTTGCGGGCCAACTCAATACTGGACTCGATGATAGCCAAACGTGACGGATCGGCATGGCAGCGATCGACGAAAGAGCGATCCAGCTTGAGTTCGGTGAATGGCAACAGTGCCAGCTGCTGCATCGAGGAGTAGCCGGTACCAAAATCATCGATTGAGAGGCCAAAACCATGCATCCTCAGCCGGGTCAGCACCTCCAGAGACTTGCCCAGATCCTGTACGAATGCGCTCTCGGTCACCTCCAGGGTGATGAGCTCAGGATTGATACTCCAGCGCTTGCACTGATCAATCAATAAGTTGCAAAGATCCCCTTCAATGAGTGAGGTGGTGGAGAGGTTCATCGACAGATTGAGTGACAACCCGGTTTCCTCCCATAAATGGCCATCACTCAGAGATTTGCTGATGATCACCTCGGTCAACGGATCGATAAGCCCGTTGTGCTCCGCCAGTGAAATAAAACGCCCGGGCGGGATCAGGCCAAACTCGGGGTGTTGCCAGCGGGCCAACGCCTCCATCCCGACCCACTCGCCGGATGCAAAACTCACCTTGGGCTGATACCAGGGCAGCAGTTGATCTTGTTCGATCGCCCGACGCAACTCATCGAGTCCTATTCTGTGCCCCTCTTCCTCCTTGAGGGGTTCCTGCCGGGGTGACCAAGCCTGGATAAGCCGCTGGAGCTGCTGCGGCGTTGAGGGTTTCTCTATGCGACCGAGCACCTGCAGGCCATAAGCGGTACTCATACGCAATACGGCTTCGACCACATCCCCCTCAAGCGCGCTGGAGAGGATAATGCCGCCCTGAAAACCACCCAGCGACAGGCGGCGCAACAGCGCCATGCCATCCATTCCGGGCATTCGCAGATCGCAAAACAGGATATCGACGTTGTGTTGCTGGCTAAGCGCCAACGCCTCGATACCATCAACCGCTTCCAGCAGATTCTGGTAACCCAGGCTGCGGATCTGGTGCAGCAGCGCCTTGCGCTGAAATCCATGGTCTTCCACGACCATGATGACCAACTCATGTTGTGCTTTTTTCATCGAGCCATAATCCAATGTCGTGGGCAATCGCCGTCATCAACCTCTGCACTGTGCTGACCAGATCGTCGAGCTCGTCGAGCCGCTTCAATCGCGCTGCCGATTCCAGCATGGCAGCCTGGCTGGCAAGCTCCTCCAACCCGACCATTCGGGCAGCCCCCTTGATCCGGTGGGTTGTCTCTACCAAAGCGCTGGCATCATGACAAATCAGTGCTGCCATCATGGCCTCGCCATCCTGCCGGTTGGAATCGAGATACTCCACCGCCATGGCTCGCGCGGTCAGCTCGTCACCAAACAGCGCCAACCAGCGCTCAGCCTGCATGCCTGTAGCCCCAACAACGGGCGCAACCGCGCTTCTGGTTGGCGTCCTCTCTGCCAGCCAATGGGCCAGCATCTGGCGCAAGATATCCAGCGGGTAGGGCTTCAGTAACATGTCACTCATGCCTGCCTCTACCATACGCGCACTCGCCTCTTCCGACGTATCTGCCGTTACCCCTATGATAGGGGCCGTCACTCCCGCAGCCCGCAGCGCCTTGGTCAGGGCATAACCATCCATCACCGGCATATGGCAATCAGTCAACAGCAGGGAGAATTGCTGTCCCTGCCAGGCCCGCAGAGCCTTCTCGCCATCTTCCACAACCTGAGCCTCGATACCAAGAATGGCCAACTGCCGTGCCAGCAAGGCACGATTGACCGGATGATCATCAGCCACCAATACTTTGCCACCCAGCTTCTCTGCAAGCGTAGGGAGGTGCGGTGTGACCCGCTCCTGTAGCAATTCGTGGCAGCTCTCCAGCAGAAGATCCGGATAGAGAGGAGATAGACCCAGGCGCCACCATTTCTGTTCACCAATCCGCCCCCGTAACGCCTCATCGGGTGACGCTATGATCCCCTTCAGCGCAGAGTGTTGCAGCCAGCTTTGCCATTCCCCCCCAAGCGCTTGCTCAAGCCACCGTTGATCGGCCAACAGCAACCCGTCTAGTGAGCGACTGAGCTCATTGGCCCCCAAGTACCTGAGCTTGGCCCCCTGCCGCACCATGGCCGCTTCGAGGTTGGTGTCATCGCTGAAAAACCACCATTCTGTATCAGCCAGAGCTGGGGGATCCCACTGCGGATTGGTAAGCGGTACGGTAAAGCGGAAGCTGGAGCCCTCCCCTGCCTTGCTGGTCAGTGTCAGTGCCCCCCCCATTTTGCACACCAGCTGCTCACAGATTGCCAACCCCAAGCCGGTGCCACCAAAACGACGGTTGATATCTGACTCCACCTGCTCAAAAGGCGTGAACAGCAGCGCCTGCTTCTCTTCGGCGATCCCGATACCGGTGTCACTGACACTGATGGTCAGTTGCTCGCTCAGGTAGCTGACCTGGATAGTAATCCCCCCTTGTTCGGTAAACTTCACCGCATTATTGAGCAGGTTGGAGATAACTTGACCGATACGCACCCCATCGATGTCGGCCCAATCCGGCACATGATGCTCCCACTCAAGCACCACGTTGAGCCCCTTGTTATGAGCCAGTGCCGCGTGGCCACGAATGGCATCGCAGATCACCGTTTGCAACCGGCTGCTCTGGTAATTCAACTGCAACTGACCCGCTTCTATCTTGGAGAAATCGAGGATGTCATTGACCAGATAGAGCAGGTTATTGGTCGAGGTGACCACATTGCGCACCATAAAACGCTGGTCGTCGTTGAGCTCGCTCATTTGCAGCAATTCGAGCATGCCATGCATGCCTGAGATGGGTGTTCGTAGTTCATGGCTCATGGTTGCCAAAAAGCGGCTGCGAGCCTGCATCGCCTGCTCGGCATAGGCGCGAGCTTCGCGCAGCTCATATTCCTGTTGCTTGAGGGCAGTGATGTCCTGAATCACCCCATTGAGGATCAGTGCCTGCTGCTCCTGTCTGACAAAGTTGCCACGCACTTGCAGATAGCGATCTCCATCAGGTCGCTCCACCTTGACCTCCAGGTCGAGGGGGGCCAGGGTTTCGGCATGGTTGGCCACCTTGCTGACAAACTCCTGCAGGGCCTGTTCGGTAAAGCCAAATACCTCACCACCCGATTCAGCGTTAAATAAATCCTGGTGAGATACCCCCAGAATCTCGTTGGCCCCCTGAGAGGCATAAAGAAAGCGCCCCTTGCCCGGCCCTTGCCACAAATACTGATAGACCACCCCAGGCATGCTGTCGGTAATCTGGGTAAGGCGATTTTCAGCCTGACGGGCGCGCTCCTCCGCCTCCTTGATCCGGCTGACATCGGTCAGTACTGTCAACACCCCCAGCATATTGCCATCGGGATCGCGATAAGGGCGTTTGGCATAGATAACATGGCAGGGCGTACCATCAGCTCGCAGGTTGCTCCCTGCCCCCTCCAAATCCTGTCCTGTCTGCCACACTAAACGCTCTTCTTCCAACACACTGTTTCTGAGTGTCTCTGGCATGTTTTGCAGCTCCTCACTGCAACTGCCAGCACCGAGAAAAGCATCGCGATAGGCCTGATTGCACAAGGTGATCCGCTGCTCGCTATCACGTAGCGCCACCATGGTTGGCAGTGAGTTGAGCAAAGTCTGCACAAACAGCAACTGTTCGTTCAGCTTGTCCTCTGCGATTTTCCGCTGCGCAATCTGGCGACGCAAACTGCGAGCCCAGAACATCACCAGCAAACCGCTGACGAGCAAGGCGCCCCCCCCTATGGCCAACCATTTGTAAATCAGGGTGTAATCAGACTCGATATTGACCGACACATTGAGCCAGCGTCGTTCCAGCAGTTGCCACTCCTCATCCGTGATGGTCAGCAGCAACTTGTCCATGATGCGGAGCAACTCGGGCTGAGCATTGTCGACAGCCATACTGATAGGTACGGAAAATTCGGGAGAGCTCAGCACCACCCTATACTTCTCATTGAAACCCTTCATTGCCTGCTGTCCCAGATTGGTCATGGTCAACAGCACATATTCGGCTCGCCCAGTATCAAGCAAGGTCAGTAAATCGGCATCTTTGCCTACTTTGATAATATTGGCGCCCAGCGCGTGAATGAGAGAGGCTTCGTAAGAGCCCGTCACACCACCAATCAGACGCCCTTTCAGCTCGACCAACGACTTCAGCGGGCGAGCACCGTGTCTGGCCACGACATAGCTGTCGAACTTCAGATAGGAGGAGGTAAAAGAGGCAAAGGACTGACGATCCTTGAGCGGTGTCATCAAGGGAATAAGGTCCACTTTGTGCTCTTTCAGCAGTTTAAGTGACTCCTGCCAGGTATTTGTCGACGCCAGCTCAAAGCGGATCCCGGAGCGCAGACTCAGTAACTTCATCAGGTCTGCCGTATAGCCATGCAATTCACCTTCGTCATCGATTTCGCTGATGCCGGCAAATCCGGGGGCAACGGCGAACTTGATCACCTTGTTTCTCTGCTTCAGCCAACTAGCCTCATCTGGTTCCAGCAAAAGGCCAGCGTTGGCGCGTTCATCTTTCTGATGCAACCGTAATCGTGAGTCTGCAACGGGTATCTGTTGATATGCATGCCAAAGCTTCTCGCTCAGCTCTGGCTGGCGGGAGCTGGTCGCCATCGTCAGCGTGCTGCCAGAAAGCCACCCTGGAGCGACAACCCCCATTGACGCTGGCATTCTCTCCATCTTGAGGGTAACAATTGGGCCCAACTCAAGATATGCATCGACAGCGCCCAGCTTGACCATATAGGTCGCCTCAGTGCGGCTCTCAAGCTCAGTTACATCAGAGATCCCCAAACGAGCCAATTCATTACAACTGCCAAACCCGCGAATACAGACCCAGCGTAACTTGCGCGCCTGCTCCAGGGTCAATTGCTGATCCGGGGTATGCATTAAAATGGAGCGGGCATATGAACCGATACTGCCGATATGGTTTATCCCCTTCAGCTCAAGAGCATTACGTTCGACTCCGATTAATGCATCGATCTGGCCGCCTTGGAGAGCAATCTGGGCATCCACGTAGGAGTTGTAGGGGATATAGCGCAGGGACACGCCCATTTCGGCTGCAATGCGCGAGGCCAACTCCTTGAGCGGACCGGCATAACGCTGGTTGGGGAGTTGATAGATGAAAGGGGGATAACCACCACGGGGAACCCCGACCAGCAGCTCCTTTTGTGCAGAAATTTCGTTACTTGTGCTCTCATCTTGCGGCTGGGGAGCCGCAACAGCCAACATGCCTGAAAACAACAGCAAAATGGGAAGAAAAAGCTGACGAAGGAGTGGCATAAGGTCTTGTCCTGATGAGTAAAACAGATAGGGCTGCCACCTCTAATCTTGCAGATCCTGACGACGCAAGGCGAGAAAACAATCGCAGCTGTTACAAAGAGGGCGGAGAGGATAATACTGAGTCACCAACATGTGAACCTGGAATCAACCATAAGATGGAAAAATGGCAGGCATGCAGCCTGCCATTTCACTAGCGAGGGGGATCTTATTCTCCCCTTCGCGATCAGGTTATTCGATTCCCGAGGCGGAAGCCGGTTTGATACTCCCGCTCGCGAACGAGGGCGATTTGACCCTGATATCCTTCCAGCCCGATATCCCTGAGCAGGGCGGGCGACAGATTGACCTGCACGAGACGACGCTCGACCCGGGCAATCCTTCTCTGGACCAGGGATTCAACACTGCGCAGTAAAACCAGTTCGATAGACATGACATTCTCCAGTTGAACATGCGGTTCTCCCGGAGAAAGTGGATATCACCCTGCGGGACGAACCGCGGGTGATAAAAAGACAGGGGTTACCTGTTTACGCCACGCGGTAAAAGAGCACGAGATTTCACGCCGCACGCAGTGCCGCGAGAGAATGCAATATTGAGCATCAGATGTTGCATTTTCGTCTCCTTACCGGGTAAAAGTTGAACAGGTTGCAGAAGTCTAAAAAATATCCGAATTTAAAACAAGCCTCTTGCGACTCCTTTTTAAACGTTTTTACGGCATTTTATGCTGCCCGACAGGGAGCCTGGGGCATCAGATCCCCGAGAGTAGCCGGTACTCCTCCAGCACGTAGGTATCCGTCATGCCGCTGACATAATCGAGCAGCAGCCGCACCCGGTAATACCACTCCTGCTCGTTCTGGCAGGCAAAGCGCGGATCCGGAGTGGCGATCGCCAATCGATAGGCCTTGAGATGGCGGGCCGAGAGGCGGTGATAGAGGCGGCGCGCAAAGAAAAGCGTCTGACTCCCCTCCCCGGCCAGCAGACGGGCAAACTGTGGCGCTGGCAGCGCCAACAGGCAGGCATAACTGGTCAGCACCCCGCGCAGCGCCGCATACCCCTCCAGCTCAAGCGCTTCCACCTCGGGGCGCATAAAGACCAGCTCGCGGGCCACCCGTTTGAGGATATCGAGCACCCGCGCCGCCGGCGCCTGACCGTGCAGCAGCGCTTGCGGATAGGATCCCTGCAAAATGGCCTGATGTTCGCTGACATAGCTCTGCGCCGCCAACGCCACCAGATCCCGGGTCAGTTGCTGGCGAAAATGGGGGAAAAAGCCCCGACCACTGGCAAGCGCCTCATCCAGCAAAGTGCCCATGTAGTCACTCTGGTCAGCAGCTCGCAGTGCCGCCAGCAGTTCACCCTGAGTCAGGATCCTCCGATCTACCGCATCTTCCAGATCGGCGATGCAGTAGGAGATGTCATCGGCCGCCTCCATGATGTAGACCAGCGGATGACGACAACCGGGGGCCAATCCCAGGCTCTGACCGAGGGCCCGGTAGAGCGGCTGCTCACTGAAGAAGATGCCCCGCTTGCTGCTCCAGCCATGATGCTGGCCGTAACTCACACCGGGTTGCGGCTGCTGCGGGTATTTGCAGAGTGCCGCCAGCTGCCCGAGCGTCAGGTTGAGCTCGTGCAGGCTGTGCACCAGCCGCAGGCTCTGGGCGTTGCCATCAAACAGTTGCAGGTCCTGACGCAGCTCAGCCCACTGGGTCGAGGGGGGCTGCGCCAGCGCCTGCTGATAGAGGGGATCCAGCATCTCGCCGAGCCACTGGCTCATCACCTGCTCGCCAAAGTGGCCAAACGGCGGGTTGCCCACGTCATGAAGCAGGCAGGACATCTCCACCAGATTGATAAAAGCCCCTTCACAGACCATCCTGGCAGGCAAGGCGGCCAGAATGCGGCGGCTGATCTGGCGACCGGTCTCCTGCACCTCCAGCGAGTGGGTGAGGCGACTGCGCACCGAGGCCTTCACATCGAGCGGAAAGACCTGGGTCTTCTGCTGCAACCGGCGTACCGGCGCCGCCTGCACGATACGGGCGCGATCCTGCTCGGTCGCCTCCAGCAGCTCCTCATCCCCCCAGGAGTGGATGCGCGCGGGGGTAATCAAACGGCTATACATATTGCAGCTCCTTGCCAGCAACTTCCATCAGACACAAGACAACCTCCAGCCTCAAGACAGCAACCAGCGCCGCAGACGGGCGATGTCGCCCGGATATTCGCGGCGCAGCGTCTCAATCCAATCTTCCACGTTTTCCCACCAGGCGGGATGATCCGGGCTCTGGATCAGCTGTGCCGTCTGCTGCAATCGGCGCAGGCCAATGGAGCCTGCCGCCCCTTTGATCTTGTGTGCTTCTTCCACCACCCCCGCTTGATCCCGGGCGATCATATTGGAGTCGAGCACTGCCATGTAGTCCGGCATCATCTTCTCGAACAGCTCAACGCTGGAGAGCAGCACCGGCTTGCCCACGGTATCGGCGTAATCGGTGAGGAAGGGCAAGTCCAGTAGCGCATCCTGATTGCCCGCATCCGCCTGCTCGTCCGCTTCATCCTCGGCCAGACCGGCAAACAGGTGGCCAATCACCTCCCGCACCGCTTTGGAGCCAAGCGGCTTGTTAATGACATCCTGCATGCCGTGATCCCGGTAGTACTGGCGATCGCCGGTGGAGTTGGCGGTGAGCGCCACCATGGGTGGCAGGCTGTCGCCATAACGCTCCAGCAGGGTTTTCGCCACATCGAAGCCGGTCATGTCCGGCAGCTGGATATCGAGCAAAATGAGGTCGAAATCATCCGGGTTGGCCATCGCCAACGCCTGGGTGCCGTCCCGTGCCACCTGCACCTGATGACCCAGCTTGCCCAGCAGGGCGCAGGCCACCGTCACGTTGAGCTCCACATCCTCCACCAGCAGGATATCGAGGGAGGGCATCTCCTCCTCCTGCTCTGGCAACACAGGTTCGGCGCAAGCCACTTCCAATTCGGCAGTGAAGCAGGAACCTTCGCCCGGATCGCTGTCCACATAGAGCTGGCCGCCCATCGCCTGCACCAGCTGACGGGAGACCGCGAGGCCAATGCCGGTGCCGGTGGCGTGCTTCTTGCCCTGTACCTGATAGTACATGGCGAAGATCTTCTCCTGCTGGGCGCGCGGGATGCCGATGCCGGTATCCTCCACCTCGAAGTGCAGGGCCAGCTTGCCCGGCTCGTCAGCGGGATGGGATAGGCAACGCACGGTGACGCCCCCCTCATCGGTAAACTTGACCGCATTGCCCACCAGATTCCACAGCACCTGACGCAGACGGGTGCCGTCAGCCATCACGAATTGCGGCATGTCACCATCGCGATCGAAATGGAGGTAGAGCCCCTTCTGCTCCGCCTGAATGCGCGACAGGGTCTCCAGCTCGTCGAGGAAGGCGGGCAGGTCGATACGGGTCGGCGCAATTTCTAGGCGACGGCGATCGAGTTTGTCCAAGTCGATGATGTCGTTGAAGATATTGCCAAGGGTCACCGCACTCAGGTGAATGGTCTTGAGCTGCTGGTGCTGCTTGGGATCGAGGGGGGTATCCATCAGCATCCGGCTTAAGCCCACGATGCCGTTGAGCGGGGTGCGCAACTCGTGGCTGATGGTGGAGATAAAGGTGGTCTTGTCGCGACTCGCCTTCTCCAGCTTGTCCTGATACTGCTTGCGCTCGGTGATGTCACGGCCAAAGCCGAGCAGGCCGAGTCGCTTGCCGAAGCGGTCGAAGAAGGGCACCTTGCGCAGCTCGAAGTAGGCTTTACGGCCATCGGGATACTCCAGCCACTGCTCGTAGGTGAGCGGCTCGTTGCTGGCAAAGACCTGCTTGTCGGTCTCCACCACCTTGTTGGCGATCTCCTGCTTGTAGACATCGAACGGGGTCAGACCGATCAGCTCGGCCTCCACCTTGCCGGTCAGCTCCTCCATGGCGCGGTTGCAACCGGAGAACTGTTCATCCTCGTTGCGGTAGTAGACCAGATCCGGGGAGCAGTCGATAAAGGAGCGCAGCAGCGCGGTGCGCTCCCCCAGATGGAGCTGGGCTTTCTCCCGCTGGAACACTTCGTTCTCGAGATCCTCGATAGCCTGCAGACGCAGACTCTCGGCCCGGTTGGTCTCGGCAATCTGGGCATTGAGGCGGCTGATGTTCTCCTGCAGCTGGGTATTGAGCTCCAGATCCCGCTCGCGCATATCTTGCAGCTTGCGCACCATCCGGCTCAGTCGCTGACGGGAATCCTCCAGCTGATCCACCACGATGGAGAGAAAATAGACCGCCCAGGGGGTCACCAGCAGGCCAAAAAACACCGAGCGAACGAAGTCGATCACATCGATATTGCCACGCAGGAACAGGGTCACCCCCATCTGGATGGCGACCGCCAGCACGATAATGCCCGCCGCCAGGAACATGCTGAAGCGCACCAGTCCCAGCTTGGTCATCAGATCGACATAATATTGCGCCCAGGATTTAATCTGTTTCATCTTATTATTTTCCCCCGATATTCGCGGTACAGAATACCAGCACACTAGATTGAACTCTTCTTATCTCGCACAATTAATTAACGATTCGCCGAATCAAATGAGTGGGTTAGGATAATTGGCAATATTGAGTCAGTTACCATTAAGGTTTTTTCTTTATACTCACCGGCCGAAAAATTCATACCCGTTTAATTTAGGAGTTATCTGATGCGTAACATCACCTTGCTAGGCCTGGGCCTGCTGGTCGCAAATAGTGCTTATGCTGATTTGGGTGAAATTCCCAAGGAGTCTGGCTGGTCCGGTTTCCTGCTTGGCGGGGTCAGTGTCATCAATTACGAATCGAATTTTTATAGCGGTGATGATGAAAACCGCCGCCTGAGCGGACTGGGCGGTGCCGAGAGCAGTTCCGCCGTTGCCCCGCTGCTCAACGCCGATATCCGCTACACCTTTGCCGATACCCGCACCCAGGTCTTCCTCGGTAACCTGATCCAGGATGCCATCCGTTTCGACTTCACCCAGCAGCTCGGTATCCGTCAGGAGATGAGCGACAAGGGCATCGTAGCTGGCTCCGTGGTCTTTAATGCGATGCCGACCGAGCAGTGGAGCGATCCCTTCGCCGTAGGCGTTGATCGCCAGTCGACCGATATCAAGTCAAAAGGGGTTCGCTTCGCCTGGGACAGCATCTGGGGTAGCAACTTCAATGGCAGCCTGACCACCCGCAACATCGAGGTGGATGAGGAGCGCAGCGGCAGCCAGTATGGCGCCGATACTGCCGCCAAGCTGGATCGCAACGGCAAGATCCACGCCCTCGACCTCTCCTACAAATGGCAGCTGGCACCCGGTCAGATGCTGGAGCCAGCCTTTATCTACCGCCAAGCCGATCTGGATGGCAGCGCCCAAAGCTACAAAAGCAACGGCCTCCAGTTAACCTACGGCAAGCGCGCTTCCCAGTGGTCTTTCGTCAGCAACGCCTATCTGGGCCAGACCAAATATGATGAGGCCAACCCGATCTTTGGCCAAAACGCCGACTCCGACGAGTTTGCCCTGACCGGCACCTTCTTCTGGCACCGCCTGTTCGGTATCGCGCCGCTCTCCGCAACCTTTACCGCTGGCTATGCCAAGTCCGATTCCGACATCAACTTCTACGATTCTGAATCGGTGATGTTCAACACCGGCCTGCTCTACAACTTCTAACAACGGTTGTGCGCACCGATACAACAAGGCCACCCGAAGGTGGCCTTGTTGCTATCCGGCGTTTGCCTCAGATACCCAAAGAGTCGAGCAGATCATCGTGATCGTTGGCGACCGGGGCCGCAGCCTGAACCGGCTTGGCGGCATCCTGCTTGGCCTGGGCGATCAGCGCATCGGGATCCAGCTCTTCATGCTCCATCCCCTCATTGTGGATGCGGATGAACTCGGTTTTGTCCATCGCCAGCTCCAGATAGAAGATGTTGTTGCGGGCGGTGAAGAAGGTGACGCGGCGGGACTCCGGGCTGTCGAGATTGGTATCGACACTCAGCATCACCTGCTTGTTGAGGGCCAGCATCTTCGGCTGGTTCTGGGTGATGTGGGTCTGCAGATCCCGGCCCACCTTGACGGTGAAGCTGCCGACGATCTGGTTCATCAGCTCGCCCATCACGTTGCTCACCTCGTCAGAGGTGTGGGAGATGGCGAGATCCTCCTTAGAGAGTCCCATGCTGAGCATGTAACTCTCGTACAGCTCCATGGCGGCAGCGGCGGAGAAGTTGATCACCACCAGACCGGAAAAACCGCCATCGAACAGCACGAAGCAGCCGATATCCGGTTTTAGGCAGGTCTTGCTGATCCGCTGCACCATGCCGGAAAACCGCACCTGACTCATGGTCGCGGCACTCAAAACGTCCGTCACCGAGTTGCACAGGCTGAGCAGCACATCCTCTGTGGTCAATACGGCATCGTCATCGGATCTTGTCACTATCATGGGACCTTCCTGAACATCGAAAATGGGCTTATCTATACCATAACTCTATCAGATGGCGCGGCCCGGAGACTGAAATAGCGACACGCCTCTCAGTTGACTCCGTTATCAGCAGTCACAGGGGTGAAACCGCTCAGCTTGGCGAGCCGGGCACGCCATATATCGGCCTGCAGGTCCAAAACTTGTGGCTCGTAAGGCACGACCGGATGAGCTCCCCAGATGGGGCCGGGCCAGGCGCGATCCGTCGCAAAACGGGCGACATGGTGAAGATGGAGTTGCGGCACCAGATTGCCCAGCGCTCCGATGTTGATCTTGTCCGGGCTGAGGGCCTGTTCCATCAGGGCGGCGACAGCGCAGGACTCCTGCATCAGCTGTTGCTGCTGCTCCGGCGCCAGATGGTGAATTTCCCGCAGGTTGGCTACTCGCGGAACCAGGATAAGCCAGGGATACTGGCTGTCTTTGGCCAGCAAGACACGGCAGAGGGGCAGATCCCCGAGCCACCGGGTATCTGCCTGCAGGCGTGAATGCAATTCAAACATGAAAACCTCGTTGAGTACGATGAACAGAGCGCCTGAAAAAGGAGTGTCCACGTTACTGCAACGGGCAGAAAACTTAAAGCTGTGGCACGGCCCAACCGATAAAGCGCTTGCGCAGAGCCGGATCTGCCTTGAGGAACAGCTGCTGCAACTGCCCTTCCAGTTCGCTGGCTGCCACAACGGGTTGAGCACCACCAGCGGCCGTGGCCGTTGGCTGCGTAGCAACGGCGCCAGCCGTCAGCGCCGCCTTGCCGCCGCTGCGGTTGTATTCAGCCAGTTTGCCGTTCCAATCCACCCCAAGCAGCATGCCGCTGGTCACCAGCGCATCCTGCTGGATGGCAAGCGCGCGGCCATTCTCCTGCAACGCTACCACCGGATCCTTGGCATAGGCCTGCATCCCCCGCTCGTCCCCCGGTACGCTGGCCATCAACTGCAAATGCTGATTGCTGCCCTGATAGCACACCACCTGCGGCTCGGAGCGTACCTGCCGATCATTCTCGCTGCTGCTGCGACTGGGAATCACCCCCTCGAAGCGCACCAGCAGTTGCTGTTCGCCATCCGCCAGGGTGGCATGCTGCTCATCTTGCAAGGTGCCGTTGCTCACCGCGAGGATGCGGAAATTCTCCGGCACCTTCACTTCCACCATGGCCTGCGCACTGCCAGCCCCCAACACTGCACAGAGCAGCACAAACCCGGTCAACCCTCTATTACTCTTCATTCCCGCAGATCTTCCTGATGCCGATGATGGGCGCAGGGTAGCAGCCAAAGATGACAGAAAAATAACGCCGCTCAGAGCAGGTAGTGGGGTCGCTCGGCAAACCACTGGGCCAGCACCTGCTTGAACAGCCTGATCTTGCGCGGCACCCGCCGCTGCTGGGCATGCAGCACATGAAGCTGATGCAGCCCGCTCTGCCACTCGTCGAGCACGGTCACCAGCTCTCCTGCCGTCAGTTGCGATTCCACCAGCATCAGCGGGCACTTGGCATAGCCCATACCGGCGCGCGCCAGCTGTAGCACTGTGCTGTAGTGGTTGGCCCGCACCTTGCCCTGCACCAGAATGTGGGCCTCTTCCCCCTCACGGATAAAGTGCCACTGCTCCCAGGCCGGATTGTGCCCCTGCAACAGGCAGCTGCGCCCGCTCAGCTCATAGGGAGTGGCTGGACGCCCCTCTCGCGCCACCAGCGCGGGGCTGGCCACCACCACATCCTTGAGCCGCCCCAGCGGCAGGGCCACCAGATTGTCCGGCACCTCGCTCATGGCGCGCAGGGCGATGTCGTTTTCTCCCTGACTCATGTCGACCATCTGGTTGGTGAAATTGAGTTCCACCTCCACTCCCGGGCAGAGCGTGGCAAAGCTGGTCAGCAGTTCGCTCACCATGCGGTCGCCGGTACTGACCGGGCAGGTAAAGCGCAGGCGACCGCCATCCTCTTCGGTCAGCGCCTGAATATCCTGCTCCGCCTGCCGAGCCAGCGCGAAGATCTCCCCCGCCTGCTGGTAGAGGGTCTTGCCCGCCTCGGTCGGACTGAGGCGGCGGGTGGTGCGCTGCAACAGTTGCGCATTGAGTGAGGACTCCAGCGCGCTGACGTGGCGACTCAGCATCCCCTTGCTGACCCCCAGCGTATCGGCCGCAGCCGAGAAACTGCCGCGCAGCACCACCTCATAAAAGCTGGCCAGATGGGCGATATCCATCATTAGCTCCAATATGGAAACAATGGGTTTATTTTACGCGCTTTTTCGCATTTTCTGTTGCGCTAGAATCGATACATCCCAACCAGGAGTGATGCAGATGAAAATTGTGATTGTGGGTGCCTCCGGCACCGTCGGCTCCGCGGTCAGTGAACTGCTTGCCAAAGATCATCAGGTGATCCGGGTCGGCCACAGCCGTGGCGATGCCACGGTCGACATGCGCGCTCCCGCCTCCATCAAGGCGCTGTTTGCCCAAGTGGGCCAGTTTGATGCACTGGTTGTCGCCAGCGGCAGCGTGGCCTTCAACGGCCTGACCGAGATGACCGACGAGCAGTGGCAGGTGGGACTGGAGAGCAAGCTGATGGGCCAGATCAACCTGACCCGAGCCGCCATTCCCTATCTAACTGACAAGGGTTCCATCACTTTGATCAGCGGTATTCTAAGCGAGGAGCCGATCAACTGGGGGGTGAGCGCCAGCACCGTCAACGGCGCCATCGATCACTTTGTGAAAGCGGCCGCCTGCGAGCTACCCAGAGGCCTTCGCATCAACGTGGTAAGCCCGACCGTGCTGGCGGAGTCGATGGACAAATACGCCGACTTCTTCCCGGGGTTCGTGCCGGTGCCAGCCGCCAAGGTGGCGCAGGCTTACAAGAAGTCGGTGTTGGGCATTCAGACAGGTCAGGTGTTCAGGGTCAACGGCTGATCGCCGCTCGCTTGCCGCCAGACCAGCAATAAAAACGGGCCCCGTAGCGGGGCCCGTCTGTTTCTCTGCCTATCTCCTTCGCTATCAGCAAACGTTTGTTTGTTGACGACAAAAAAAGAGAGCAACCCTTAGTCGATCAGACCGTACTGATCGCGCAGCACCTCGATGATCTCCTGCTTGGGATTGGCAGAACGCGCCAGCTTGTGGCCGATGATCTTCTCGGCGATCCCGACATAGGTGTTGGAGATATCCATCATCACTTCGGTCGGCAGCTTGTTGTCGCGGGCCAGGGCAAAACGTTCCGGCATGCGGTTCTTGTTGAGCAGGATGTCCGGATCCGGGAAGTGGTTGAGCAGCCACTGACGGAAACCCTCTTTGGACTTCTCGACAATCTGACCGTCGCGCAGGGCCGCGCCATCCCAGATACGGGAGCTGTCGGGGGTGCCCACTTCATCCATGTAGATCAGCTTCTCGTTGCCCGCCGCATCGTGGACGTAACCAAACTCGAACTTGGTATCGACGAAGATCTGATCCAGCCCGGCCAGCGCGTCGCTGATGACGTTGAAGCCCTCTTTGAGCAGCACTTCGTAGCGGTCGATGTCGGCCGGTTTGCTGAAGTTAAAGCCCTTATAATGGCGCTCGATATCGGCACGGGAGACGTTGACGTCATCGGCTTCCGGCACGCCATCCAGCCCTTTCAGCACGCCCTTGGTGGAGGGAGTGATGAGGATCTCCGGCAGTTTCTGATCCTTTTTCAGCCCTTCCGGCAGGGTGATGCCGCAGAACTCGCGCTCGCCATCCTTGTAGGCACGCCACATGGAGCCGGTGATGTACTGGCGGGCAATCGCCTCGATCATCACCGGACGGGCTTTTTGCACAATCCAGACGAAGGGGTGCGGAATATCCAGAATGTGGCTGTCGGCCAGCCCCTTCTCCTTGAACAGCTTGAACCAGTGGCTGGAGATGGCGTTGAGCGCCGCCCCTTTGCCCGGCACGCCGTTCAGGCCATCCACACCTTGCCAGATGCAATCGAAGGCCGAGATACGATCGCTGATCACCATGAGGGCGAGGGGCGCATCGGCCGGCACATCATAGCCTTTCTCTTTTATGAGCCGGGCACTGTCTTCGGGGGTCAACCAGTAGACGCTGCGCACTTTGCCGGAATGGACAGGTTTATCGGTACGGATCGGCAAATCGTCATTCACCGCCAATACTTGATCTGCAAGACTCATGGCTAATAACACTTCCTGTTTGTGGGGGGTAAACATCGCGAGTTCCTCACCTGCGCGCTCTGTTTGCAACGGGCTGGCAAGGGGGCTCGCATCATCGAAAACCACTCGGAATCCCCGCGTTTTCAGGGGGATTCTGATAACAAAACAGGGGCACAAGGCCCCTGTATTTATTCTGCTTTTGCTGCTGCCTGATCGGCCAGCCCCTTGGCGAACGCCTCGGACAGGCTGATATACATCTGGGAGATAACCCCGGACGATACCGGCTTCTTGTCCTTGTCGAACAGGGTAATGGAGGTCTTACCTCCCGCCATTTCGCCAAGCTGGAAGCGGTATTTTTCCTCCTCCAGTTTGAACGGCTCGCTCCCTTTCGCCTTCCAGAACTCGGCACCCGGCTCTTCGTACTCGACGTCGATCCAGCCCAGAGACTGCTGGGTATCCTTGATGGTGAAACCGTAAACGGGCAGTACCTGGTTGAGGCGACGCCACACCTGATCAAAGGAGCCTTCGGCAATCCAGGCGCTCAGCTCGTTGTTGTCCAGACCCAGTTGCAGACCCATGCCATCGTTGGACTTGTGCTGCTCGCGGGCTTTCAGCTGGCTGTCGTAATAGAGCGAGAACTGGTTCAGCACTCGCGCGGCATAGCGCTGGGCATCGGCAGGGGTCAGCTTGTTGCTGGTCTCGCCGTCGATGGTCTCTTCGTGATCCAGCACCCGGACCGACATGTTGACGGCGTGGCGCTGGGCGTCGTTGCGCACGGTGAACTGGTAACGCTGACGGATTGTGAAATCCTCGTCATCTTCACCCCAGCCATCGAGGGCGACCGTGTTGTCAAACCAGCCGGTCTGCAATACGCCATCCTGCTGATCCAGCTTCTCGGTGGTGACCTTGTATTTGGCCAGGAAGTTCATCAGGAACGACCAGGTATCGCGCTCCACGCTCTGGCTGGTGCTCAGGGCATAGAAGGCAACGGTCGGTTCGGTTGCACTCTGCACGACCTGACTGCCCGGTACCACGGTCAGCAGCTGGGCGGGCGGGCGCACATCGACCTGGGCGCCGAGGGCACCTTCACGGCTGCTCTCGGGAAGCGGCGGAATATCGTACTGGCTGTTGAAGGTGGGGGCACTCAATCCTGCGGGGATCAAGAACGCGCGGCCCTCGAGGCGGGCATCTTCATAACCGAAGTCGCGGTTGGCCATTTTGCGATCCTGGGGGGTGCTGCAACCGGCCAATACGGCCACAGTCGCAACGCTCAGCACCAGACGGGCTCTATTTCCCTTTCCATTAGATTTAAACACTCGCCATCAACTCCGCTGTGGTCAGTGCTCGCGCCATCAGCTGCTCGCCCTCGGGGGTGAGGTCAACCAGCGGCAGGCGCAAGGTGGCTGTTGCAATCAACCCCAGTTGGACACAGGCCCATTTCACCGGGGTGGGGCTCGGTTCGCAGAACAGAGTCTTGTGCAACGGCATCAAGAGATTGTTGATGTCATGCGCCTGCCCGGCATCACCGGCCAGCGCAGCACGACACATGTCGGCCATCTGGGCCGCTGCAATATTGGTGGTGACCGAAATCACGCCATCGCCACCTTGCAGCATAAAATCACAACCAGTGGCATCGTCGCCACTGTAGAGAGCAAACTCCGGCCCGCACAGCTCGCGCAGCAGCGGGGTGCGGCTCAAATCGCCGGTTGCCTCTTTCAAACCGATAATGCCGGGAACCTTGGCCAGACGGGCCACGGTCTCCGGTTTGAGATCGCAACAGGTGCGACCGGGCACATTATAAAGAATTTGGGGCAGACCACTAGCCTCGGCGATCGCACAATAGTGGCGATAGAGACCTTCCTGAGTGGGCTTGTTGTAGTAAGGAGTCACCGAGAGGCCCGCCACCACGCCGGTTTTGGCCAGTCGCTTGGTCAATTCAATGGCATGGGCGGTATTGTTGGAGCCGCAGCCGGCGATGACGGGAATGCGTCCGGCGGCATACTCAACGGTCTTTTCAACGACGGCAATATGCTCCTGCTCGCTCAGGGTCACCGATTCCCCTGTGGTGCCCACCGCAACAATGGCGCTGGTCCCGGCGCTGACATGATAGTCGACCAGCTTGGCCAGACTGGCCCAATCGACTTCACCTGAAGCCAGCATGGGGGTAACGAGCGCAACAATACTACCGCGTAACATGGACTTTTCTCCCGATTTTCAGGGGCGTAATGGTAAAGCTGACCCCTTTGAAAAACAAGGGAGAGAGGGGGCAAGCCGTGATACCATCCGGCACAAAAAGTAATGGACGAAAGTCGGCAGCGCCCCTCAGGGAGTGGTCATCAGGGCCGGAGGGTTGGCTTGCCAGCGCGGCTTTCGCAACGAAATAACGGACGAGAGAAGATTTATGACTCACTACCTGGTCGTAACGGCCATCGGCACGGACAGGCCTGGCATCGTCAATGAAGTGACCCGCCACGTCAGTGGCTGTGGTTGCAACATTGTGGACAGCCGCCTTGGCATCTTCGGCAATGAATTTACCTTTATCATGCTGCTCTCGGGCGACTGGAACAGCTTGATGCAACTCGAAATCAGCCTGCCCCTGCGTAGTCAGGAGTGGGATCTCATCACCATGATGAAACGCACCGAGCGCCACCAGTCCCTGCAGTATGACGTCCGCGCCAGTGCCGATCTGTTGATCCGCGACGAGCCGGGCATCGTAAGCCAGTGCACCCAGTTCTTCAGCGAACATGGCTGGAATATTCAGGCGATGCAATCCATGACCCTGGAGCAGCAGCCGTTCAACCTGCTGAAGATCAGTTTTCAGCTCAATCTGGCCAGAGAGGGTGAAGTGGAAGGTTCGCAAACCGCCTTCGCCGAATTCTGTCGTCAACTGGGTGCCGAATCGTTCGAGTTTATCGTCAATCGCAAACACGCCTGAGGGCGTTTTACCCGAGGAGACCCCATGCAACCACTACAAGCTGGCAGCCCCGCCCCCGATTTCTCCCTGCCCGACCAGAATGGCAATCAGGTCAGCCTCGCTGGCCTGCGCGGCAAGAAGGTGCTGGTCTATTTCTACCCCAAGGCGATGACCCCCGGCTGCACCACCCAGGCCTGCAGCCTGCGCGATGTGAACACCGAGCTGGCCGCCCTCAATGTGGTGGTACTTGGCATCAGCCCGGATCCGGCCAAACGGCTGAAAAAGTTTGAAGAGCGGGACCAGCTCAACTTCACTCTGCTGGCCGATGAGGACCACGCCGTCGCGGATGCCTTTGGCGTCTGGGGCCCGAAGAAGTTCATGGGCAAAGAGTATGACGGCATTCACCGTCAGAGCTTCCTGATCGATGAAGAGGGCAAGATTGCCCACCACTTCGACAAGTTCAAAACCAGCGATCACCATCAGGTGGTACTGGATTTCCTCAAGGGGTAACCCTCCCCTGCGTCATTGAAAGGCCTGCCATGCAGGCCTTTTTTGTCTGGTCAACCGCCCCTTGCCAACGGATTTTTCTCACCAACTCCCCCGCCCAGATCAAAAAATTCATTTTATATATGGGTTAACGTGACCCCAGAATCATCTTCCAGCGAGATATCCCATGAACATGAGCAACACAGAGCGTTTGATCCTGAGCAACCAGTACGAAATTCTGGCGAAACTCAACCCGGAGAAAGCGGACGTCTACCAGCGCGCCAGCACCATCATCGAGCGCGGCTACTGCCTGCAGATCCTCGAGCTGGAGAAGAGCTTCGGCCATCTGGATCTGGCGACCTGCCAGGAGGTGATCGACACCCTGGAGCTGCACCACGCACTGGCCATCTCATGGGGCAATCTGGATGCGGCCGATCAGGGCGAGATCAACGCCAGCCGGCTGGAGTTCAACGGCTACAGCCGCAGCCAGGAGCGTGAACTGGCTGACTACGTCTGCTTCTTGCTGGAAGTGGACAAGCGCTTCCCCGAGCTCAAGTGCCCGTGCGATGAGCTCTCCAGCGACATCTCCATGCGCGACAAGTACCAGCGGATGCTGACTGTATGGCGCCAGTGCCCCCGTCAATACAAGCTCTCCATTCAGGAGATCCGCAAGGTGCTGGCGGCCTGATCCCTCACGCCAACCGCAACAAAAAAGGCGCCACTGGCGCCTTTTTGCATCTGATACGGGTTATTCGTAGAGAAAGGATTTATCGAGCTGCTGGAAGGCGGCCTTGAGGGTATCGGCCAGCTCTTCATAGCGCGGTTGTGACACCAGCTGACGACGGCCACCCTGCTCGTTCATCTTGCCGTTGATCTCCCGATACCAGCTCGCCAGCGACGGGGGCAAACGAGTGTCGGCACGCTGGCCGAGCCAGTAGTAACCTTGCAGCGGCAAACTGAGCAGAAACAGCACGGAGGTGATGACTGAAGGCCAGTAGTGCAACTCACCAAACTGGAACTGCAACATCACGCTCAGCACCGCCAGCGCGGGGATCACCTTGAGGGCGAACTCGGTCGCCTTGATCACCCGATTTTCAGGAAACATCGAATTGAGCTCGGGACGGCGCGGCCAAAGCGTCATATAATGGCGGCCTTGCTGTAACTTAGTTCCAAAAATGTTCATGCTCATACTACCTCCGAGCGCTTTTTGAACGTACTAACGGCAAAACCTCGACAAAATTTGATGCAAAGTAACAAAGGTTGAGGATGACTTTGTTATTTTTCAACAATCGGGTTATCCTTTGTACGCCCATTTTTGCGTCAAAAGCTTCTTGCTATTGACCTGTCAGGGACGTCTGGATTTCGGGTCTTGTATCACTATACAAGGGGCAAGCAACAGATTGCCAACCCTCATAAGGATAAGTTGAAAGTTTTTGGCCGCACCGCGTCCAACGCATCCGCCTACACAACCCAATCTGCGATAGGATTTATTCATGAGTAAGCTGGTTCTTGTTCTTAACTGTGGCAGCTCTTCCCTGAAGTTTGCCGTCATTGACGCAACCACCGGTGATGACCTGCTGTCCGGCCTGGCCGAGTGCTTCAACCTCGACGACGCCCGCATCAAGTGGAAACTGAATGGCGAGAAAGGCAGTGCCGATCTGGGCGCGGGTGCCGCTCACCAGGAAGCGCTGGACTTCATCGTCAACAAGATCCTGCCGCTCAATCCGGAACTGTCCAAGAACCTGATCGCCATCGGTCACCGTGTAGTTCACGGTGGCGAGCGCTTCACCTCTTCCGTGGTCATCTGCGAAGACGTGATTGCCGGCATCGAAGCCGCCGTTCCGTACGCACCTCTGCACAACCCGGCTCACCTGATCGGTATCCGTGAAGCTCGCCGCGTATTCCCGGCCCTAGCTGACAAGAACGTGGCCGTATTCGACACCGCGTTCCACCAGACCATGCCGGAAGAAGCCTTCCTGTACGCCCTGCCGTACAAGCTCTACAAAGAGAACGGCATCCGTCGCTACGGCGCCCACGGCACCAGCCACTACTACATCAGCCTGGAAGCCGCCAAGCAGCTGAACAAGCCGGTTGAAGAGCTCAACATCATCAACTGCCACCTGGGCAACGGCGGTTCCGTCTGCGCCATCAAGAACGGCAAATCCGTTGATACCTCCATGGGTCTGACCCCGCTGGAAGGCTTGGTCATGGGTACCCGTTCCGGTGATCTGGATCCGGCCATCATCTTCTTCCTGCACGACAAGCTGGGCATGAGCGTGGCCGATATCAACACCATGCTGACCAAAGAGTCCGGCCTGCAGGGTCTGACTGAAGTGACCTCCGACTGCCGTTTTGTTGAAGACAACTACGCCAGCAAAGAAGAAGCCAAGCGTGCTATGGACGTTTACTGCTATCGCCTGGCCAAGTACATCGGCGCCTACGCTGCCGCCATGGACGGTCGTCTGGACGCCGTTGTTTTCACCGGTGGTATCGGTGAAAACTCCGCCCCGATCCGTGAAATCACCCTGAACAAGCTGGGTCTGCTGGGCTTTGACGTCGATCACGACGCCAACCTGAAGGCTCGTTTCGGCAAGGGTGGCGAGATCACCAAGGCTGGCTCTACCAAGGCCCTGGTAATCCCGACCAACGAAGAGTGGGTTATCGCCCACGACGCGCTGGAACTGGTCGGCGCTTAATTGACGCAGTAACTCGAGGCCGCCCACCAGGGCGGCCTTTTCCTGATCCCAAAAAATGAACAAGGGGTATAAAGTGGCACGCACTATTATGCTTATCCCGGTCGGCACTGGTGTCGGCGTAACTTCCGTAAGCCTTGGCGTTGTTCGCGCCATGGAGCGTCACGGTGTCAATGTCAGCTTCTTCAAACCGGTTGCCCAGCCGCGTCCGGGTGAAACCGGTGCCGAGCGCTCAACCGCCGTTATCCGCGCAGCTGCCAACATCAATCCGCCCGAGCCCTTCACCCTCTCCTACGCCGAGAACATGATCAGCTCCAGCAACACCGATATCCTGCTGGAAGAGATCGTTGCCCGCTTCGAAGAGCACGTGAAATCCAGCGGTGCCGAAGTGCTGGTTGTCGAAGGTATGGTGCCGACCGACAAGCAGCCCTTTGCCAACAAGCTGAACTACGACGTTGCCAAGGCGCTGGATGCCGACATGGTATTCGTGACCCACCCGGGCCATGACTCCAGCCAGAAGCTGAAAGAGCGCATCGAACTGGCCTGCTCCAACTTCGGTGGTGTCAACAACCCCCGTATCGTTGGCTGCGTAATCAACAAGGTGGGCGCGCCGGTTGACGAGCATGGCGTAACCCGCCCTGACCTGACCGAGATGTTCGAAGCCCATCACCACGCTTCCGACGCCGCCCACAACTTGGAAGTGCTGCAAGTGTTTGGCAAGAGCCCGTTGCGCATCCTGGGTTGCATCCCCTGGAACACCCAGCTGATCGCCCCGCGCGCCAAGGATCTCGCCAAGCATCTGGCCGCCAAGATCCTGCACAAAGGTGAGCTGGACAGCCGCCGTCTGCAAACCGTGACCTTCTGCGCCCGCTCCATCCACAACATGGTCGAGCACTTCCGTCCGGGCAGCCTGCTGGTCACCTCCGGCGACCGCTCCGACGTCATCGTCTCTGCCTGCCTCTCCGCCATGAACGGCGTCAAGCTGGGTGCCCTGCTGCTGACCGGCAACTATCATCCGGAGCCGCAGGTCATGGCGCTGTGCCAACAGGCCATGGCCACTGGCCTGCCGATCATGATGACCGGTACCAACACCTGGCAGACCGCCGTCAGCCTGCAGAACTTCAACGTCGATATTCCGGAAGATGACCGCGAGCGTATCGAGCTGGTACAGGACTACGTCGCTGGCCACATCGACAAACACTGGATCGAGTCGCTGACCATCAGCTCTACCCGTTCCCGTCGCCTGAGCCCGCCGGCATTCCGTTATCAGCTGACCGAGCTGGCCCGTCAGGCCAACAAACGTGTCGTGCTGCCGGAAGGCGACGAGCCGCGCACCATCAAGGCTGCCGCCATCTGTGCCGAGCGTGGCATTGCCCGTCCGGTGCTGCTGGGTAACCCGGAAGAGATCCGTCGCGTTGCCGAACAGCAGGGTGTTGTTCTGACCGATCGCGTCGAAATCATCGATCCGGCCGTTGTGCGCGAGCGCTATGTGCCGCGTCTGGTCGAGCTGCGCAAGAACAAGGGCATGACCGAAGTGGTTGCCCGCGAGCAGCTGGAAGACAACGTGGTACTGGGTACCATGATGCTGGAGCGCAATGAAGTTGACGGCCTGGTATCCGGCGCGGTGCACACCACTGCCAACACCATCCGTCCGCCGATGCAGATCATCAAGACCGCTCCGGGCTCTTCCCTGATCTCCTCCATCTTCTTCATGCTGCTGCCTGACCAGGTGCTGGTCTACGGTGACTGCGCGATCAACCCGGATCCGACTGCCGAGCAGCTGGCCGAAATCGCCATCCAGTCCGCCGACTCCGCTGCCGCTTTCGGCATCGAGCCGCGCGTAGCCATGATCTCCTACTCTACCGGTACCTCTGGCGCCGGTGCCGATGTAGAGAAAGTGCGTGAAGCGACCGAGCTGGCCAAGGCCAAGCGCCCCGACCTCATCATCGACGGCCCGCTGCAGTACGATGCGGCCATCATGGAGAACGTGGCCAAGTCCAAGGCACCGAACTCACCGGTTGCAGGTAAAGCCACCGTGTTCGTCTTCCCGGACCTGAACACAGGTAACACCACTTACAAAGCGGTGCAGCGTTCCGCTGACCTGGTCTCCATCGGCCCGATGCTGCAAGGCATGCGCAAGCCGGTCAACGACCTCTCCCGTGGCGCCCTGGTTGACGACATCGTCTACACCATCGCCCTGACCGGTATCCAGGCTGCACAGGCTGACGAACAAGCCTAATCAGTGCCTGTCTGAAAAAACCGATCACAAAGGCTGCTCACCCCAGGTGAGCAGCCTTTCTTATTGGTTCTCTTTTGAAGACCAGTGAAACATGCCATCAGTGCAGTGTTATGCAGAATAATGCCATGTGATGTGCCAGAAATGTCTCGAGCGTAGCGCTGTGGGAAAGCGTGCCCGCCACCTTAAAGATGTATCTAAAATAGATTCAAGATCATACGGTTGGATATATGAGGGCATTCATAGTGAAGCGCTTATAGCAAATATTTCGCCATCGGCATGAGGATTTGACCTGTTAGAAATAGCAGTGAAAAAGACCCGTTCGATACGCTATTCATCAATGTGCCACTCGGCAATATCCACATCATGGAGGAATGGAAATGCTGATGAAGAAGCTCTCTGCAATCATGCTGCTGGCCTGCTTGCCCCTGTTCAGCCAACCTGTGCTGGCCGCAGATAAGGCAGCACCCAAGCAAACAACCACGACCGAGGTCGCCAAGGAGACCGGTAAGCTGAACATCAATACGGCCACCCTTGCCGAACTCACCAGCCTGAAAGGGATTGGCGACAAGAAGGCACAAGCCATCGTCGACTATCGGGAAAAACAGGGAAAGTTCACCTCGGTCGATCAGCTGGCGGATGTCAATGGCATTGGCCCGGCCACGCTGGAAGCCAACAGGGACATGATAATAGTCAAATAAAGTCGAATGGATCAGTTGCAAATGGGGCAGCCTGTGGCTGCCCCATTTTTCTTGGGGTATGATTGCCGCACTTTAATCCCGCTGGATAGTTTTCCATGAAAAAGACTCCTCTTGTTGTTCGTAAGGCCGTGCTCCCGGTAGCCGGTCTGGGTACCCGTATGCTGCCAGCCACCAAGGCCATCCCGAAAGAGATGTTGCCGGTGGTCGACAAACCGCTGATCCAGTACGTAGTGCGCGAAGCCATCGCCGCCGGGATCAAGGAGATCATTCTGGTCACCCACTCGAGCAAGAACTCCATCGAAAACCACTTCGACAAGAGTTTCGAACTGGAAGCGACCCTCGAGAAGCGAGTCAAGCGTCAGCTGCTGGAAGAGGTGCAACAGATCTGCCCGAAAGACGTCACCATCATGCACGTCCGTCAGGGTGAGGCCAAAGGTCTGGGCCACGCTGTGTTGTGTGCCCGTCCGCTGATCGGTGACAACCCGTTTGCCGTGCTGCTGCCGGATGTGCTGATCGACGACGTTGCCAGCAACCCCAAGCAGGACAACCTGGCCGAGATGGTGCACATGTACGAAGAGAACCAGATCAGCCAGATCATGGTGGAAGCGGTTCCGGAGAGCGAAGTGGACAAGTATGGCATCGCCGACATCAAGGGCGAGGCCCTGAGCGAGGGGATGTCCCTGCCGATGCAGGCCATTGTCGAGAAGCCGCCCCGTGACGAAGCCCCCTCCAATCTGGCGGTAGTGGGTCGTTACGTCCTCTCCTCCAATATCTGGCCGCTGCTGGAGAAGACCCCGGCCGGTGCCGGTGACGAGATCCAGCTGACTGACGCCATCGCCATGCTGATGGAGCAGGAGCAGGTCAACGCCTACTTCATGAAGGGAAAGAGCCACGATTGCGGCAGCAAGCTGGGCTACATGAAAGCCAATGTGGAATATGGTGTGCGCCATCACGAGCTGAATGGTGAATTCATCGGCTGGCTGAAGCAGTTCGTCAAGCAGTTGTAATCGCTGATAAATCTGTTTTTTATAGACGTATTTAAGGGGCATCAAATGATGCTCCTTTTTCATTTTTGCAACAAAAAATCAATCAAGAGTAAATAAACTCTCAGCAAATCATAATGTTGTAATTTATTCACACATGCTCTATAAGGATTGAGGCGTGTTTCTCGCCCTTGCATAAAAAACTCAAAAAAATATAAGACACAGGTGGAAGTTCCAATGAATAACCCGTCAAAAGGGACCTTTTTAGGTCACCCTAAAGGGCTTTTTTTGCTCTTTAGTACCGAACTGTGGGAGAGATTCTCCTATTACGGCATGCGTGCCGTACTTGTGCTCTATCTGACCGACCTGACTGCCAACGGCGGTCTGGGCTGGAGTCAGGCAGATGCCCTCAAACTCTACGGTATCTATACCGGTCTGGTTTATATCACTCCGCTGATCGGCGGCTGGCTGGCAGACACCTTCCTGGGTCAACGTCGCGCCATCCTGATCGGTGCCGTGCTGATGGCCGCAGGTCAGTTCACCCTGGCACTGCCCCACGCTATGTTCCCGGATATGGTCAACACCATGTTCTACGCGGGCCTCGCGCTGCTGATCGTGGGTAACGGCCTGTTCAAACCGAACATCTCCACCATGGTCGGTGACCTCTATGAAGAGGGCGATCACCGCCGTGATGGTGCTTTCACCATCTTCTACATGGGTATCAACCTGGGTTCCCTGCTGGCAGGCGTGATCTGTGGTGCTGCAGCCACCGCCTACGGCTGGCAAGCTGCCTTCGTCGGCGCCGGTATCGGTATGCTGCTCTCTCTGGTGATCCAGGCTACCATGGCCCAGCGTTTCCTGGGTGACATCGGTCGCGTCACTGCCGCCCAGCGCGCAGCCGCCCTGCGTACTACCGAGCAGAAAGCACCGCTGACCAAGCAGGAAGTGGATCGCATCAAGGTTATCCTGGTACTGGGTCTGTTCACCATCATCTTCTGGGCCGGTTTCGAGCAGGCCGGTGGTCTGATGAACCTCTACACCCAGGAGTATACCGACCGCATGATCGGCAGCTTCGAAGTGCCGACCGCCTGGTTCCAGTCCCTGAACCCCTTCTTCATCATCACTCTGGCACCGGTCGTTGCGGCCATCTGGATCAAGCTCGGCAAGAAAGAGCCGAACTCTCCGGTGAAATTCGCCATGGGTCTGCTGTTCCTGGCTATCGGCTTCCTGTTCATGGTCGGTGCCGTGCTGCAGCAGGGTGGTGACAACACCGTCAAGACCTCCATGTTCTGGCTGGTAGGTGCTTACCTGTTCCACACCCTGGGCGAGCTCTGCCTCTCCCCGATCGGCCTCTCCATGGTGACCAAACTGGCTCCGCTGCGTCTGGCTTCCCTGATGATGGGTGCCTGGTTTGGCTTCGTTGCCCTGGCCAACTACGCTGCGGGCTTTATCGGCTCCTTCGTGGGTGAAGCCGGCCCGATCGCTATCTTCGGTGGCATCGCCCTGGCTGCAGTACTTAGCGCCCTGATCCTGCTGACCATGGCCAACCGCCTGGTCTACTGGATGCACGGTGCCGAAGGCCCGGCCAAAGAGCCGCAAGCTCAAGAGAAGAAACTGCAATCCGCCACCGTCTAAACGGTCAGGATTGTAAACAACAAACAGGGCGCCCATCGGCGCCCTGTTTGTTTTAGCCTGTTTATCAGGTGGCATCAGTGATGACGAACCTGCACATCCAGCGAGCCGCCGCTGTCGCTGCGAAACTGCAGGGCGAACGGTTCATGCCAGCTACGTTTGTGCAGGGCGTAGTGGCTGCTGCGCATCAGACCAAGGGGTAGCCCGCCGGAGCGCATCAGCCAGTGGGGAGAGGTGAGCCCGGCATTGGCAAACACCAGCCCATCATGCTGATCAAACAGCAGCGCCGCCATGGCAAAAGAGTGGCGAAGCCCGGATGCCATCAACTGATGGTTGAGGTAGTCGAGCAACCGGTGCGGCTGGCTCAGCAACCGGCTCTCGTTCTGCTGAAACTGGCGGTAGGGGACATTCATCAAGGATCGCACCAGCGCACCACAAAATGCCGCATCCGTCCCCATGATAGGCAGCTCCATCACCAATACCAGTAACTTGTCCCCCACCTTGAAGGTGTCGGGAATAAAGAGCTGGCCCAACCCCTTGAACGTAATCTGCCAGGGGCCCCACTCCTGCAATCCCGGCGGTTTCAGCCCGGCCAGCAAACGGCTGGCGGCCCGATCGTGGGCACTGAAGTACTCCATATGATCCATCAGCTCCAGCTGCTGACTGCGCGCCCCCCGACTCTTGAGGCACTGCTCTATGCTGCACTCTACCAGCGCATAATCTTCCAGCGGCTTTAGCAGATAATCGCGCGCACCGGCGCGCAGGGCACCAGCCACCGCCTCCATGGTGCTCTGGGCCGAGATGACGATAACCGGGATATCGGGGTAGCGAGCAGAGAGGCAGGCGATCACTTCGTGACCATCCATATTGGGCATATTGAGATCGCAGAGCACCACATCAGGATGGTAGAGAGCAGCGGCCGACAGACCCTCAATCCCGTCTTCGGCCTGAAACACAGTTGCCCCGTCCCGTGCGAGGTAACTCACTAGCGAGTGGCGAAAAACGGCTTCGTCCTCCACCACCAGGATCCGCAACCCGGCTCTTAACATCTTGATAAAGCTCTTATTAGTCAATTGGTTATTTAGGTATTAAGACTAGTTCAAAAGTGCGGTATCCGCGGAAACGATGCGTCAAAAATAGACCTTGGTCAGGTTCTGAACGACAGATTGCTCTATTAACAACCACATAGCAGCACAACCTCTCCCCACAATGTCGCTACCTCCATGCGAATTGTGCAAGCCTGCGCCATAAGGGATAATGCCCCCACTCCAGCCCGTGAAGAAGACCATGACCCCAGCCGAATACAGCGCCCTTGCCCATCCCAGATTGTCCCATCCGGCTCGCAGTCTCTATACCCTGCAGCTGCGCAGACTGGTGCTGGAAAATCAGCTGCCCCGGCTCAACTATCCCGAGCTGGGTCGGGCGCTGGCGGTGGTCGATCCGGGCGATCCCTGCGGCTTCTCGTTTCAGGTCAATGCCCGTCAGCTCACCGAATTGTTCGATGAACTGATGGAGGCAGGCCTGCTGCAGGTCGAGGCGCAGCCCGAGAGTGAACACTACCATCAGTGTCCGTTCCAGTTGCCGCTGCTGACCCAGAAACTGCGCAGCCCGCTGCCGGAGCGCCCCTTCCAGATGCATCTGCAGTGGCGACCGGATGAGGAGCTGCCCGCCCTCGCCCGCCTGTGCGGGGTGATCGATGCCAGCTACAGCGAAGAGGATCTGGGGGAATTTATCGCCTACTGGCTGGGGCGTCCCGAGGTGTTCGACTCCCAGCATCAATGGATGCTCAAGTTCATTCGTGCCCTCAAGACCCGCCGCTACACCCGTCGCAAACCGATGGAGGTACAGGGCTACCAGCAGGTGACCCCCGCCCCGGCTGAGGCAGGCCCCAGCAAACGGGCCCAGCAGATGATCGAAGAGGCCAAACGGCTGGCCCAACAGCAAATGCAGGAACCAGCGCCGCAGCAGGAGCCGGATAATGATTGATAGCGGCCCCTGCCTGCAGGCAAAATCAACCCCCTGTCTACCCATCCCTGATCGAGCAGAAGGAGCATTCCATGACTGACCCGCAAGATCCCCTGCGCCAGGAGCTGGAAGAGATCGAAGCCAAGCGCAAAAGAATCGCCAAGGCCAAGCAGGACCATCGCGTTCACGATCCCGAGCTGAGCCAGCACGTTGGAGGTCTGCTGGAGCGCATTCGTCGCCTGCAGCAAGAGACCGGCGGCGGCCAGTATGACTACGAGACCCTGCGCAAGGAGTATGACGCCAAGGCCAACGCCGAGGTGCGCGAGCTGCAGAAGGCGGCCCGTCAGGAGCGGATCCAGAAGCTGATCGCCCAGGCCGACCTCAACCCCGACTGGGTATTTGACAAGATGGATGCCGGTGACCCGGCGCTGCAATACCCCATCGAAACAGCCCGTTACTTTATCAGCGGCTTCGAGCACTGGGAGAAGAGCGGTGGCGGTTGCATGCTGATCTACGGCGACTACGGCACCGGCAAGTCGACCCTGGCGGGAGCGGTAGCGCATGAGCTGATCGCCCGTCACCAGAAATCGGTGATCTTCCAGCAGTGGGCCTCCATCGTCGATCGGCTGTTTTTCAACGTCATCCCCGATCAGGACGAGCGCAACCAGTACCGCCGCGCGCTGGAAGAGGTGGATCTGCTGATCATCGATGAGGTATCGGCCAACCGCGCCAAGATGGCGGAGAGCCAGTCCAGCTTCCTCGGCCACCTGCTGCGCCGCCGTCGCAACCTGTCAAAGAGCGTCATCATCATCACCAACCACACGCCCCAGACCCTGCATCAGGCGATCGGTGATTTCAGCTATGAGGCGATCAAGGCGTTCAATCCGGTGGATATCCACCTGAGCGGCCCCAGCCGTCGCCCCAGCATCGGCAACTACAACGGCTGATCCCTCTCAAAGAGTGCGAGTCGCTGACGGCTCGCACCTTCTCCTCCTTGCTGACTCACAAATAGAAACAACTCTCATTTACAGCAGACGAACAAGCCACTAGGCTAGCCCCTTTTGCCAAGGGAGCTCATCTATGCCAACCACACTGATTTTCGGAGCCAGCCGCGGGCTGGGCCGCGCCTTTACTCATCACGCCCTGAACCAAGGGCACCGGGTCGTTGCGCTGGTGCGCAGCCCCGAGATGGCCATGGAACTGAGTGCGCTGGGAGTTGAGGTGATCGAGGGGGATGCGCTGGATCCGGCTACGGTGCAGCAGGCATGTGTCCGGGCAGGGCAAAATGCACAAGTCGTCTCTACCCTCGGCAGCTTCCGTCAAGCCGCGCCGGTGGACTATCAGGGCAACCGCCATGTGATCGATGCCATGGAGCAGGCAGGCCTGAAACGGCTGCTGCTGGTCACCTCCCTCGGCTGTGGCGACAGCTGGCAGTATCTGCCGGAGCGGGCCCGCGCCGCCTTCGGTCACGAGGTACGTCTCAAGAGTCTGGCGGAGAGCTGGCTGCAGACCAGCGCCCTCGCATGGACCATTCTTCGCCCGGCGGGCCTTCAGGATGGCGACACCACCGGCCGCGCCGAGCTGAGTCAGGGCAAGGAGGTACACGGACTGGTGCGCCGCGCCGATGTGGCCGCCCGAGGCTTGCGTCTGCTGGCGGATGAGACGGCAGTGGGGCAGATCTACGCCATCGGCGATCCCGAACTCCAACGCGGCTAAACCAGCAGTAAAACCGCTTAACCCCACCACATAACAAAACGGTCAGCCCTTGGGCTGACCGTTTCCGCTATACCGCACACGCCATCTCACACGTGCTTGCACCATCCCGCTAACCGGCGGTCGTTTCACTCTGAACGACTGATGGGCCAGCAACTAGCTGCGACTGCTGCCGCCAACGCAGCAGCAGGCAGGCCAGCGCGCCGTAGAGCAGCGCCAGTCCCCACAGCTGCCACCAGTAACGGGAAACCTGCGCAAAGTCGGCCCCCATCTGGTTAAGGCGCAGAAAACCCTCGATGGCGGGGATAGTGGGCACCCACTGAGCCAGCCAGTTGAGAGGGGCAGGGATCAGCTCCAGCGGCCAGATAAAGCCCGCCAGAAAGACCAGCGGCAGGGAGGAGATCAACACCACCTGAGTGGGCAGATCGCGCCGGGTAAAGATGGCGCCCAACACAATACCGAACCAGCAGGTCGCCAGCAGGAACGGCAGGGCAAACAGCCACAGCTCCAGCGGATCTGCATGACGAGCGATATTGTAGTGATCGAAGCAGAAGCCGAGGAAGTAGCTCACCGGCAGCAGGAACAACCCCGTCAGCACCAGGGTTCTGGCCAGCAGCAGCGGCAGTACCGGCGCGCTTTGCCAGTAACCATGCTCGCCGCGGCAGCTGCGCTGGTTCTGGGTCGCCCCCAGGATCCCCGCTCCCATCAGCAACACCTGATGGAGGATCAGCACGAACACCGCTGGCACCACGTAGTTCACATAACCCATGGTCGGGTTGAACACCGGCACCACGTTGAGGGCCACCGCATTCCAGCCCATGGCCGCTTGTGGCAGTGCCTCGCCGTGGCTCAACAGCCGCGCCACCTTCACCTGCGCGGCGAGAGTGCCGCCGGCCTGCGCCAGCCCCTCGGCAATGGTACCGTAGACCAGAAAGTAGGAGGCATCACCGGCATAACTCAGGGTGACGCTCTTGCCCTGCATCAGGTCCCGATAGAAGTGGTTGGGAATATGCAGGATCCCGCTCGCCTTCCCGGCCATCATCAGCTGGCGCGCCTCGGCCAGTGAATTGGCCCGCGCCACCAGCTTCACCTGCGGCGTGGCATCGGCCATAAACTCCAGCTGCCGCGACAGCTGGCTGCCATCCTCGTTGACCACCACCACCGCCTCTTCCCGCGGCAACTGATGCAGATAGGGCTGGGGGTAGAGAAACGAGTAGAAGATCACCCCGCCAAACAGGGTGAGCATGATGGCGCGATCCGCCAGCAGGGTGCGCAGCTCAAGGCGCAACAGATCGACAAATCCCAGCATCACTCAGGCTCCTTCTCGGCGACGGCCACTGCGGCTGATTGACGGGCCAGATCGGCCTGCTGCTTGTAACGGCGCACCACCAGCAGCAGGGGGAGCAGGAACAGCAGCAGCGCCCCCAATTGCGGCAAGGCGGATGCGAGGGGCAGACCATAGTTGCTCTGACCTATCTGCAGCTCCACATAATGAGAAACCGGCAACAGGCTACGCCAGAAGCGGGCGAAATCCCCCATGGCGCTCACCGGAAAAGTGACCCCCATAAAGGCGAAACCGGGCGCCGTGTAAGCCCCCGCCAGCGACAGGGCGCGGGCCGGATCCCGAATAATGCCGTAAAAGAACGCCCCCATGGTGACGCAAGCGGCCGAGGCGAGCCCCAGCCCCACCACAAGTACTAACCAACTGCCGTGCATGGGATAGGCCAACCCCTTGAACAACAGCAGCGTCCAGACGATCCCCCAGCCCCAGCCAATCAGCACATGGGGCAGCAGGGTGCGCCACAGGCCGAACCAGACACCGCGGGTGGTCCAGTCCAGCCCCAGCCGATCGGTGCGGGCCAGCGCATTGAGGCCGAACAGCACCACCAGGATCTGCCACACCGCGGGCAAAATCGCGCTCAGCAGAAACTGGGCATAACTGGAGTTGAGGTTGTAAAGCGCAGTGACCTGACTGCTGATGGGCACCGACTGCCCAATCGCACCGGGCAGCGCCTTGCCGTCGGCCATCGCCTCCAGCACACCGACCTGGCCGTTGAGAGTGCCTACCACCTGCGCCAGCGCCGAGTTGACCAGCTTGGCGATGAGGATGAACTGGCCATTGTTGAACACCGTCACCTGCGGCTGGGTACCCCGGCGGGCATCCCGCTCCAGATGGTTGGGGATCACCACCAGCGCATAGATGTCGCCACCGCGCAGCGCGCGCGCGCCAGCATCGATGGAGTCAAACTGATTGGCCACCTTGAGCCCGGCCGAGCCATCCAGCGAGAAGGCCAGCTGGCGCGACAGCACGCTGTGGTCCAAATCCACCAGCCCCACCTTGAGGTCGCGGGCCAGCCCTGCCGAGAAGATCCAGCAGAGGATCCCCATCAGCAGCAGCGGTACCCAGCTCATCAGGGCACGGCTGAACGGGTCCTGCCACAGCAGCCGAAATTCACGTCCCATCAGAGTTCAACCAGCACACTCATGCCAACCCGCAGCCCCTCAACCGGTTGCAGCGGACGGGCCTCCACCTGGAAGCTCTTCATGTCGAAACCCTGACGGGTATCGGTGGCACGCCAGGTGGCGAAATCCCCCATCACGGCCACATGGGTCACCTTGAAGCGCACGGTTTGATCGCCGAGGCCCGGGATGCGGGCATCAAACTCGGTATCCACGGTGAAACGGGGCAACAGATCTTCGCGGATGTGGAACTGGGCCCAGGCATCGCTCATGTCGAGCAGCGTCACCACCGGGAAGCCTTGCGGCGCCAGCTCGCCGCTACGCAGCAGCACCTGACTCACTTCACCATTGTGGGGACTGGTGATGCGGGTGTCGGCCAGATAGGCCTCT
>NZ_QAJD01000161.1:0-696 GCF_003061465.1 Aeromonas sp. HMWF017 | reverse complement strand
CTGCTGCCACGCCATTCCTTCGCTGTAGCGAGCGGCTTGCCAGGCAGTCCAGGCTTCATCGCGTTTTTGCAGCGGCATCACGCCATCGCGGTGCAGGCTGGCGACTCGCTCATAAGTCTTGCCACGCAGCTGGGCGGCGGCCTTGGCTTTTTGCCACTGATCCTTGGCGGCGGCGATCTGCTGGGCACGGGCCCCCTTCTCTGCCTCTTGCGCCAGTGCGCCCGCGGCCGCTTCACCGGCCTTGGCCTGGCTCAGCTTGGCTTCAATCTCGGGGCTCGCCAGGGTAAAGACCAGCTGATCCCTGGTCAGTTGATCGCCCTTTTTCACCAGCACCTCGTCGATGCGACCCGGCACCTTGGAGGAGACCGAGTACTGCTGCGCCTCAATTTGCCCTTGCAGGTGCACCGGCTCCGGCTGATAGGCGAGCCAGAAGCGCCAGCCGAGCCAGACCACCAGGATCACCAGCGCCAGCGGCAACAACAGCGGTTTACCCTGGCTCATCTTCTTTTTGATGGGGGGATGGCTCATCACTTCACCTCGACAAACGGGCGACCCTTGGCGGTCGAAACAGACATGAAAAAAGGAACAGACAGGGGCAGGATCATGAGTTCACCTCGATCACCTGACCATGCTGATATTGATTGAAACTGTTCATCTGGCCGGAGAGCGCCAGCAGGCGGGCCAGCGACACTACAT
>NZ_QAJD01000026.1:0-7264 GCF_003061465.1 Aeromonas sp. HMWF017 | reverse complement strand
GCGCTGGTGCTATCCACCGAGCCCACCATGCCCCTCAAACCGAAGATCCTGCCCTATATCAAGGCCCAGCGGCCGGAAGCGGTCGCCATGATCGACCTGCGGGAAGACGAGCGTATTATTACCGGAGTATTGAAACAGGAAGAGCTCGATGAGGGACAACGGCAGTTCTTCAACCTGACCCGCCGCTTCTGCTACTACTTTGCATTCTGAGTTATCCCCAGAAGCTGGGGATAACTCATTGGACAAACCGGAATAATTGCTCAAACCCCTATCAGAAGGTTGCCAACTGACCATGTATAAAAAACGCCCAGCCAAGGGGCTGGGCGGAGCATGCCACCTCCGTGTGGCGTATCCAGCGGATACATTCATGCTCCATCCATCAATATCAACCCACTGCCGCTTACACAAATATCAATTTAACATGCTGATTTAATATGGTTTTATCCACTTGTTCTGGCAAACTGACGGCCCGTTGCGCCCAGTTGGGCCAACAGAACAAGATCCTGATCACACTTATTCACGGGCTGGCTATTTTTTCAGCTGGCTGATGAGGAGCGTTTTTTATGCAGTTGGTCCTCTCCTTGCTGCAACAGATGAGCGTCAGCCTGGTGATCGCCTATCTCTTCTCGAAAAGCCCGCTGCTGCGCCCGCTTGCCAACTATTCCGTGAGACTACCTCACAAGATACTGATATACATCATCTTTTCCAGCTTTTGTATCCTCGGCACCTATGTGGGCCTCGATATCGACGATGCCATCGCCAACACCCGGGCAGTCGGCGCCGTCTTGGGAGGATTATTGGGGGGGCCGCTGGTGGGCTTTCTGGTGGGGCTGACCGGCGGTCTGCACCGCTATACGCTGGGGGGATTTACCGATCTCGCCTGCGCCATCTCCACCACCTGCGAGGGGTTGCTCGGGGGCATAGTGCACTGGCGACTGATGCGCTCGGGGCGAACAGATGCCCTGTTTGAACCGCGTATCGCCTTCTTTACCACCCTCTATGCCGAGATCATGCAGATGGTCATCATCCTGCTGGTGGCAACCCCGTTCGACAAATCCCTGCTGCTGGTGCGCACCATCGCCACCCCGATGATTCTGGCCAACTCCTGCGGCGCGGCGCTCTTTATCAGCATGATCCGCGACCAGCAGCAGATGTATGAGAAGTTCTCCCGGGTCTTCTCCGCCAAGGCGCTCAATATTGCCAACCGCACAGTGGGGATCATGAGTCAGGGCTTTACCCCGGAGGCGAGCAACAAGATTGCCTGCATCATTCAGGAGGAGACCGGCGTGGGGGCTGTCGCCATCACGGACACCGAGCAAATCCTCGCCTTTATCGGCACCGGCGAAGATCACCATCTGCCGGGTACCCCCATTGCGTCAGCCATCACCATGAAGGCCATCGCCCACAACAAGGTGCTGTTTGCCGATGGCAACAGCCAGCCCTATCGCTGCAGCCTCTCCCCCGCATGCCAGCTGGGCTCGGTGCTGGTGATCCCGCTGCAGGGAGACAAAGGAGTGATCGGCACCATCAAGCTCTACGAGCCGAAGAAGCGGCTGTTTCTCAAGATCAACCACACCCTGGGGGAAGGGATTGCCAACCTGCTGTCACAGCAGTTGCTGGCAGGTCGGCTGGAGCAGCATCAGCGGCTGCTGGTCCAGTCCGAGTTGAAACTTATCCAGGCCCAGATCAACCCCCACTTTCTGTTCAACACCCTCAACACCATCAGTGCCATCACCCGGCGTGATCCGGACAAGGCGCGAGACCTTCTGCTGCATCTTTCGCTGTTCTTTCGCAAGAACCTCAAACGCCAGAGCGGCCTTGCGACCCTGCAGGAGGAACAGGAGCACTGCCAATCCTATCTGGAGATCGAGCTGGCCCGCTTTGGCGATCGGTTGACGGTGATAAACGAGATCCCGCCCCATCTGGCCACACTGCGACTGCCCAGCTTCACCCTGCAACCGCTGATCGAAAATGCCATCAAGCACGGCATCTCGAGCCTGCTGGAGCAAGGGCGCATTCGCCTCTATACCGATGAGCATCCCACCAGCGTCACCATCCACGTGGAAGATAATGCAGGCACCTGGCAAGCGCATCCCGCTGGCGACGGTCTGGGCATGACCATCGTCGACCGGCGACTGAAAAGCGCCTTTGGCAAGCGCTATGGCGTGACTATTGCCTGCGAGCCGGAACAGTGGACCCGGGTCTCGTTCACCATCCCCAAGGAGCAACCATGATCCGCACCCTGATAGTCGATGACGAACACTACGCCCGCGAAGAGCTGAGGCAGCAGCTGGCCTGCGATCCTGCCATCGAGATCGTGGGGGAAGCGGCCAACGCCATCAAGGCGCTGCCGCTTATTCAGCGCCTCAAGCCTGATGTGGTGTTCCTCGATATCCAGATGCCCAAGCTGAGCGGCATGGAGCTGGTCGCCATGCTCGACCCCCTGCCCCGCATCGTCTTTGTCACCGCCTTTGACGAGTATGCCATTCAGGCATTTGAAGAGAACGCCTTCGACTACCTGCTCAAGCCGGTGGAGCCCGCTCGGCTCGCCAAGACCCTCGCTCGCCTCAAGCAGGATATCGCCCCGCAGCCCATCGAGCGGCTGGCCCCGACTATCGAACATATTCCGGGCTATCTGCACAATCGGGTCCGGCTGCTGCCCATCGCACAGGTGGAGTATGCCTTCTCCGATCTGGGCGGGGTCCATGTGGCCTGTCAGGGGGAGCTGTTCCACACCCAGCTCACCCTCAAATCGCTGGAAGAAAAGAGCCCACTGCTGCGTTGCCACCGCCAGTATCTGGTCTCCCCCAACGCCATCTTCGAGATCCGGCTGCTGGATAACCAGCTGGCAGAGATTGTCACCCCGAGCGGCGCCCGGGTGCCGGTTAGTCGTCGCTATCTCAAGGAGCTCAAAGATCAGTTGGGGCTGGACTGAACCGCGGAGTGTGCGCCGGATCACAGCCGCCGACCGCTCGGCGCGCCAAAGCGCCGCTCGGGGAGTTTCACCTGCCAGTCAGGCGCAACCGTTTTAGACTCGCTCTGCACACTAAAAAATAACAATGCAGGAGCGTAGCAATGATCTGGTTCTTCCTCTGTGTCGGCTTACTTGTGGCCGGCTACTTCATATACGGCAAATTCATCGAACGGATATTCAGCCCGAAACCCGAGCTGAAAACCCCCGCCATCACCATGGCTGACGGGGTGGACTATGTCCCCATGTCGGACAAGAAAGTCTATCTGGTTCAACTGCTCAACATCGCAGGTGTCGGCCCCATCTTCGGCCCCATCCTGGGTGCCCTCTACGGCCCGGTCGCCATGCTCTGGATCGTCTTTGGCTGCATCTTCGCCGGTGCGGTACATGACTATTTCTCTGGCATGCTGTCGGTACGCGCCAAGGGTGCCTCGGTGCCAACCGTGGTGGGTGAGCATCTGGGCACCGCCGCCAAGCACTTCATGAACCTGTTTGCCGTAGTGCTGCTGATGCTGGTGGGCGTGGTGTTCGTGCTGAGCCCGGCAGGGCTGCTCGCCAACCTCACATCCACCGATCTGGTCTACTGGATCGTGGCGATTTTTGCCTACTATATCCTCGCGACCATAGTCCCCATCGACAAGATCATCGGCCGCTTCTACCCCATCTTCGGCGCCCTGCTGGTCTTCATGTCGGTCGGCCTCATCATTGGCCTGATCGTCTCCGGCAAAGGCTTCTACAACACCGGGATGGACTTCTCCAACCTGCACCCGACCGAACTGCCGCTCTGGCCGCTGCTCTTCATCACCATCGCCTGTGGCGCGGTATCAGGCTTCCACGCCACCCAGTCACCGCTGATGGCGCGCTGCATGCAGAACGAAAAATCCGGCCGCTTCATCTTCTACGGCGCAATGATCGGTGAAGGGATCATCGCCCTGATCTGGTGCACCCTGGGTCTCTCCTTCTACGACAGTACCGAAGCACTCAACGCTACTATGGCCAACGGCGGCCCGGCAGCCGTGGTACACGAAGTCTCCACCAGCCTGCTCGGCACCGTGGGCGGCATTCTGGCCATCCTCGGCGTGGTGATCCTGCCCATCACCTCCGGTGACACCGCGTTTCGCAGTGCGCGCCTGATCGTGGCGGACTTCCTGAAGATGACCCAGAAGCCGTTGATGAAGCGCCTGCTCATCGCCATCCCCATGTTTATCCTTGGCTTCATCATCTCCAAGGCCGAGTTCGGGGTGATCTGGCGCTACTTCGGCTGGGCCAACCAGACCACCGCCGTCATCATGCTGTGGGCTGCGGCTGCCTACCTCATCAAAGAGGGCAAGCTGCACTGGATCTGTACCATTCCCGCCATGTTCATGACTGCTGTCGTGATCACCTATCTGGCCAACGCCCCCATAGGGTTCGGGCTGGAGATGGGGACCTCCACCATTATCGGCCTGACGGCAACGGCAGCCATTACCGTGGCCTTCCTGATGAAGTTCCGCCAGCCGCTGGTCAGCAGTACCAGCGAAGGGTAAAAACAGCAAAAAATGCAGCGAAAGCAGCACAAAAAGGCGCCTGATGGCGCCTTTTTTAATGACAAAAAGACTAATAATGCAACTATTGAATGGCTTCAGCTTCAATACAGCGAATAGCTTTAAGATTCCGGGCGAACTGACGATAAATGTGTGATTCTTAATTGCTTTAGTGCTTGTTGGAACCAATGATTAAGCTGTGCTTCATGCCAGTGGAGGTTATAAATGGCCCTTGATTATTTTGCTCTTGGCCTGCTCATCTTTGTCGGGCTGGTCATTTTTTATGGAATCATCGTGATCCACGATATTCCTTACGAGATTGCCAAACATCGCAATCACCCTCATCAGGATGCCATTCACGTGGCAGGTTGGGTCAGCCTGTTTACCCTGCATGTGCTGTGGCCCTTCCTCTGGATCTGGGCCACCCTCTATCGCCCCGATCGCGGCTGGGGCTTTAGTCAGCGGCTGCAAAAAGATGAAGAGGAGCTGGCGACCCTCAAGCAGGAGTTGGCGGATCTGAAGAGCCGTATCAACACTATCGAACAGAGTGAGCAACAGGGATAAACCATGGACCTGCTACTGATCCTGACTTATACGGCACTGTGTGTGGCCGTATTCAAAATCTTCCGCATCCCGCTCAACAAGTGGACCGTCCCCACCGCAGCACTGGGTGGCGTGGTGCTCATCGGCACCCTGATCATGCTGATGAACTACAACCACCCCTACTCCGAGATGGCGCGTAACTACTACGTTTCCACCCCCATCGTACCGCTGGTCAAGGGCCGGGTGGTCGAGGTGCCGGTGCAGGCCAATCAGCCGGTGAAAAAAGGAGATGTGCTGTTTCGCATAGATGACGAGCCGTTTCGCTTGAAAGTGGAGAGCCTCACCGCACGGGTCGAATCCAACCGCGAGCACCTCAAATCCATCGAGGCGCGACTGCGTTCCGCCAAACTGGATCGGGATCGCGCCAAAGAGCTGATGCAACGCAATGTTGGCAAACAGCGGGATCTGGATGTCAGCCAGGCCAACGTAGACGATATCGTAGCCCAGATTGACCAGCAGAAAGCCACCCTGAACGATCTGCAAGCCCAGCTGCTGGAAGCCAAGTATCAGCTGGCCCAAACCGTAGTCTATGCCCCGAGTGATGGCCATGTGGTGCAACTGGCCCTGCGCCCCGGCATGATAGCCACCCCCTTCATGTACCGTCCGGTGATGACCTTCATCCACCAGAACGATACCGCCTATGTGGGCTGGTTCTGGCAGAACAGCATGCAGCGACTGGCGGTGGGCGATGAGGCCGAAGTGGTGATCGATGGCGTACCCGGCAAAATCTTCAAAGGCAAGGTGACCGCCGTGGTTCCGGCCATTGCCGCTGGTAACGTGCAGGCCAACGCCGGTCTGCTGGATCAGACCACGGCGGTGCGTCCGGGTCGCCTGCCGGTAGTCATCTCTATTACCGACCCCGAGTGGGCCAAATATCAGGTAATTGCAGGCTCCAGCGGGCAGGCTGCCATCTATACCCACTACTTCCACCATGTATCTGTGATGCGCAAAGTGCTGCTGCGCATGGCAAGCTGGATGAACTACATCTTCCCGTTCCATTGATCAGCACCTAGGCACCCTGCGGGCCGGCATCATGCCGGCCCGCTGTTTTTGTGGCGGCAAGCACCCTATAATGGCGCCACCCTGCGCCGTACCATGCCAAAACGCCACGCCCTCATGTTCGTTCTCAGACCTTATCAGACCGACGCCGTCAACGCCGTGATCAGCCACTTTCGCAAACACCCGGATCCCGCCGTGGTGGTGCTGCCCACCGGGGCTGGCAAGAGTCTGGTGATTGCCGAACTGGCCCGCAAGGCACGCGGTCGGGTGCTGGTGCTGACCCACGTCAAGGAGCTGGTGGAGCAAAACCACGCCAAGTACGAGGCGTGGGGGCTCAAGGCCGATATTTTCGCTGCTGGCCTGGATCGCAAAGAGGCAAGCGCCCAGGTGGTGTTCGGCTCGGTGCAGTCGGTCGCCCGTAATCTGGATGCCTTCGACGGTGCGTTCTCGCTGCTTATCATCGACGAGTGCCATCGGGTCTCGCTCGATGACGATAGCCAGTACCATCAGGTGATCGACCACCTCAAGGCCGCCAATCCCGCCCTCAAGATCCTCGGCCTCACCGCCACCCCCTATCGGCTCGGGCTGGGCTGGATCTACCGGCGCCACTACCACGGCATGGTCAAGAGCCACGGCGAGCGGCTGTTCGGCGACTGCGTGTTCGAGCTGCCCCTGCGTTTTATGGTCAAAAACGGCTACCTGACGCCGCCGCGCATGGTGGATGCTCCCATAGTCCACTACGACTTCAGCAAGCTGGTGCCGCGGGAGAATGGCCTCTTTAGCGAGGCAGATCTCAACGGCGAGCTCAAGCGCCAGCAGCGGGTCACCCCCCATATCCTGAGTCAGGTGCTGGAGTATGCTGCCGACCGGCAGGGGGTGATGATCTTCGCCGCCACCGTCGAGCATGCACGGGAAATTCACGGCCTGCTTGGCGCCCGAGGCCAGCAGGCAGCTCTTATCACCGGCGAGACGCCGGGGCCGGAGCGCGATGCCCTTATCAACGCCTTCAAGGCGCGGGAGCTCAAGTTTCTGGTCAACGTGGCGGTGCTCACCACCGGCTTCGATGCCCCCCATGTCGATCTTATCGTGATGCTGCGCCCCACCGAGTCGGTCTCCCTCTATCAGCAGATCGTGGGGCGCAGCATCACGATAAGATCGACATGGGGGG
>NZ_QAJD01000160.1:0-8325 GCF_003061465.1 Aeromonas sp. HMWF017 | reverse complement strand
TATCTCAACAGATTTTTTAGCGGTGATAAAAGCTTTGCAGCTTATTGCTCATCTCTATTCGATTCATTATATGCACAGATGCATATTAATGGTGTTCCAATAAATTTTAATGATGAAAAGAGTACGCATGTATTCAATAGTATTATTTCTGATTTAGTCTTAACAGAAGAACACCTAGAGGACTTATTAGATGCGTCGAAAAAAACATCATATTTCACTGCGTTTGAAAAATTAAATAGTACCACAGCGAGCAAGCTGAATAATGCTATTGAAAGTAAAATAAATGATGTCGATCATACGATAAAGTGTATGAGTGAAACATTCGAAAATGAGAAAGATTCTATAAGGTTTTTATTGTCACAATTTGAGAATAATGCATCTGAAATGTTAAATGATTATTTCGAAAGGTTTGAAAAAACAGACATTGATTTAAATCATAAATTCAATGATGCGGTTAAAAAAGCAGATGGAATTCTAAAGCTTGCTAGTCAGGAAGGTATGGCATCAGCTTTCCAAAAAAGACATGATGACTTAAAGTGGCCAGAAATAAGATGGATTTCATTATTTACTTTTTCATTACTTTCACTGGCTGTTTTTGGAGCTTGGTTTGTTGAAACAGTTTTTTCAGAAAATGGAATTGGCACCGCTGAAATTATTTCGAGAATTTCTATATCAATACCGCTTGTTTGGTTGGCCTGGTTCTCAGGTAAACAATTTAACCATGTTACTCGCCTAAGAGAGGACTACGCATACAAGGTTGCCGTAGCAATGGCTTACCATGGCTATAAAGATGAGGCCGGTCAGATTGATAGTGAAATGAGTGGTAAGTTACTAGAGAATATTATATTGCATTTTGCCGATAACCCTGTGCGTCTCTATAAAAATGATAATAGTGCCTCCCTGATAGAGGCTGTTATAAAAAATAATAAAATTGTAGAGGTTATAACAGCCATTAAAGGAAACGTTAAATGAAAGCCCTTTATGCGATTGGTCGAGTGATATCTAGAATTCTATTCTTATTCTTGATTTGTGTATTGCCTTTCATTTTTGTGTTTTGTGCGTGGTGGTATTATCCCATATGGATTAATTATGATTTCATGTTTGGTAATATACTGATTGGTAAATTAACTTCTCCTACATTAGGCGAAATAGGTGATTTGTATGGTTCGCTTAATACGCTGTTTTCTGGATTGGCATTTGCGGGTGTGATTATTTCTATAGTAATGCAGTCAGCAGAGCTTAAATCCACTAGAAAGGAGATGAAAGAACAAGGGGGGCAGTTCGAAAAGCAAACAGAAGCAATGAAGAAACAGGTATTCGAAAGCTCATTTTTTAATATGCTTACGCTTCATGGTAATATATCGCTATCAATAAATGGCAGCACTGGTTCAGGATTTAAATCTCTTTTTGAAAGATTGACGGATTGTGCATATAACCATTATTTGGCGGCGGCTGAGGGTAGGGATTTATTGAATGATGATAAATGGTTACACGAGAGTATATCTCATGTGTATAATAAATTTATGAGTGAGTGCTATTCATCGCTTGGTCATTATTTTAGGTATTTATATCAGGTTTTGAAGTTCGTTCATGAGTCAGACCTTCCTAAAAAGGACAGAATTACGTATATCAACATTATAAGGGCTCAGCTATCTAACTTCGAACTAGCTTTACTTTTTATAAACTGTCTATGCTACGAAAGAAGTACAAAGTTTAAGGTGTTGATGGAGGAGTATGCATTTTTTGAGCATCTTTATGATAACGACTTGAATGAAATTATTAATAATCTTCGCGTTGGATTGTTTATGAATATACCTAGTGGGAAGAAGCCTAAATCTCCTACGCTCTCAGACCTAAAGAACTTATATACTTTAGGTGCCTACAACTACAATCCTGCAACTGTATCTACTAACCAATAAATTGGATGCGTCTCCCCTAGTGAAGAGTTATGGCAGTTAGGAAAAAAATATCAGGCAAGTGGTTTGCCGAGATCTATCCAGAAGGGCGTCCCAGCAAGGCAAACCCCAACGCACCACGGATCCGCAAGCAGTTTGCCACCAAGGGCGAGGCACTGGCGTTCGAGCGCTTTGTACTGGATCCGGACAAGGGCAAGCCTTGGTTGGAGGTGCAGGGGGAACCGACCGATGGCCGACATCTTTCCGATCTGGTCGAACTCTGGTTTGGCCGTCATGGTCAGAGTCTGCGTGATGGTGAGGCCCGCAAGTCCAAGCTGTTGACCGTGTGCCATTCTCTGGGAGATCCGTTGGCAGTGAACTTCACCGCTCGCGATTTTGCCGCCTACCGTGAAGCTCGCCTCTCGGGCGATATTACCGACCGACGCGCCATCAACCAGGAGAAGCAGGGCGTCACCCCCAATACGGTGAACCGGGAACATGCCTACCTGCGCGCGGTCTTCAACGAACTGAAAAGGCTAGGGGAGTGGCAGGGGGAAAACCCGCTTGATGGTCTGCGGGCCTACAAAGTGGCCGAGGCCGAACTCGCCTTTCTCTACCCTGACGAGCTCAAGCGCCTGCTGGCCGCCTGCGCCGAGAGTCAAAACCCTGATCTGCTATTGGTGGTTAAACTCTGCCTGGCCACCGGCGCACGCTGGTCTGAGGTGGAAGAGCTGACCCAGTCTCAGGTATCCCCCAACCGCATCACCTTCACTCGCACCAAGAGTAAGAAGAGCCGCAGCGTACCCATCAGCCCCGAACTCTATGCCCAGTTGCCGAGAAAGCGCGGCCGCCTGTTCAGCGACTGTTATCGTGCTTTCGAGATGGTGGTAGAACGGGCAGGGCTGGAGCTGCCACCCGGTCAGAATACCCACGTGCTGCGCCACACCTTCGCCAGCCACTTTATGATGAACGGCGGCAACATCCTGGTGCTGCAGAAGATCCTGGGCCATTCCACCATCGCCATGACCATGCGCTATGCCCACTTTGCCCCCGATCACTTGGAGGATGCGGTGAGGTTGAACCCGCTTGCCGTCTGTGGTTTAAATTGAAGTCACCTCGGCCATCGGATGGTTTGAATGGATCAGCCAGTATCAGACATTGACCTGTGCGGAGTGTTGTCCGATCTCTTTGTCGATAACGAGGTCGACTTCGAGTACATCGCTCGGGTGGCGCGGGCCTTTCCCATTACCCATGTGGAGAAAGTTTTGTTCGAATGGGTGGCGCCGGTCTGTTACACCAACACCCTGGCACCCGTGCCGCCGATCTGGACCGGTTTTGAACGGGACTCACTTTGGGCAGAGATCCAGAGCTTGCTGGCAAGAGAGGCAAAGGCAGGGTTTGCCAAGAAACTGTCCATCACGCTAAGGCAGTTTTATCTGAGGCGGCAGTTTGCGGAAGAGTGGCGCAGGTTGTCGGTGCTGCTGGCCGAGAAGGAATAAAAGTGGCGACAGAGTGGCGACAAAATTTTAAATGGGTGGTCATTTTTAGTTGTCATTGGCTCACTAACCCTTTGATTTTTATGTAAGTGCTTGTTTTCTCATAGGGCCAAATCAGATTTAAAATCCCTCGACGTTCGCGTCGTGCCGGTTCGATTCCGGCCTCGGGCACCATTAAAATCAAAGAGTTACAGAAGGCCACTAGAAATAGTGGACTTTTTATTTTGCATTAGTGGCGACAGCGCTTTTTTAAGTGGTTCACCCTTCCTGTCATGTGGAGTAACAGGGCCTTCTTGTATGATGGCGCACTTCATGCGGCGACTTTCCCTGGCCATGTTTCGGTGTGCTGTCAGACAGAAACGAGAATGGCCCCACATTGTGGGCAATGCTGATCAGTTAAGGATCCATTGACCGATCCTTCTGCTGTAGGACAATCCGGAACCAATCATTGGTTCCGGATTTTTTTATGTCTATTGCAAACGACCTGAGCGATGTTGTTAAGACATCTGGCGACATGCTGGCTCGACTGGCAATTTTTGCCGACCATATTCCCGACGAATGGATTGGTGCCGCTGCCGCCTTGTCTGAAAAGGCCACTATCCGCCGACGCCGCTTACCTTCTGATATGGTCTTGTGGCTCGTCGTGGGGATGGCTTTTTTCCGCAATGAGCCCATCTCCGAGGTCGCTCGGCGCCTCAACATCTGTGCAGAAGGGTTGGCCAACGACCTCCTGCTCGCGGACAGCGCCCTCTCTCAAGCCCGTCAGCGACTCGGCAAACAACCGCTCGAGTGGCTGTTCAAGCAGTGTGCCGATGTGTGGGGGCGGGAACGTTATCCTGAAGACCATTGGCACGGCTTACAGGTCTTTGCCATCGATGGTGCCCTGTTCCGAACCCAGGATATGCCTGAACTCAGAGCGCATTTCGGCTCAGGTAACACCTCAACCAACCGGCAGACACCCTACCCGATGCTGCGGCTGGTCACGCTGATGAATGTCCGCTCGCATGTCATTGCCAACGCGGCCATCAGCCCGTACCGCAAAGGGGAAATCCCCCTGGCCAGCGGGTTCATTCACTCACTGCCGGACAAGTCGGTAACCCTGCTGGATAAAGGTTTCTTCGGGGCCGACCTGTTGCTGCGAATTCAGGCCGAAGACAGCGACCGTCACTGGCTCATCCCAGAACGCAAGGGGCTGGTATACACGGAACTTGAGCGCTATGGCGACGGTGACCGTCTGTTGCAAATGAAGGTCTCGCCTCAGGCTCGCAAGAAAAACCCGGCGTTGCCGGCACACTGGCAAGTTCGCGCAGTGACCTATGAGGTTGCAGGCAAGGAGAAAACGGTCTTTACCTCCCTGCCCGTGGCGAGATTCAGCGCAGCGCAGGTGGCGACCCTGTACCACGAGCGCTGGGAAATCGAGCTGGGATACCGGGATATCAAAAGTGCGATGCAGCACAACGCCATCACACTGAGAAGCAAGAAAGTGGACTTGGTTTATCAGGAGCTGTGGGGTTTGCTGCTTGGATACAATCTGGTCAGGCGGGAGGCGAGCCAGGCCGCCGTAGCCCATCAGCGAGCGCCTAATGAAGTGAGCTTCAAGTTTGCCTGTCAGTTCATAGCAAACCAGATGGCGGTGATGGCGGGCGCGCTATCGCCAGCCCATACGCCACGGAGGTTGGCGGAGTTGCGGGGGAGCATAGGCGTCATGTTCATAGAAAAACGCCCCAGGCCATCGAGACCCAGGGCGGTGAAGATATCAAAGACCCGCTTTCCGGTAGATCGCAATGCGGCTCCGCTTAAGTGAACAGCATTGCCCACATTGTGGGGTCATTCTCGGATCCTGTTATCACTCCTGCGTTCTTCTAGCTGCACGTCGATACTCTTCTTCTCGGTGGTATCGCCGTTGGTGAACGATGCTATGGTCTGGTCGTTTGGACCATGTACACCTGTATTCCGCTGCTCAGTCTACAGACCAAGGCATAAGCCTGTAATCAGAACAGGTACTCGATATGGAGGGTATGGCTGTCAAGCCCCGGGTTCTTGTCATACATATAGGCGTTGGACATGTGCTCATACTGATAGCCGATCAGCCAATTTTTGGTGATGGCGTAACCGAGGCCGATACCCAGAGCGAACTGGAAGGGACCGCCGTAATCCTTGTAGCCGTGGCCGCGAGTCCCAAATTGGTACTGATCGAGCCAGACCATTTCGCCGGGGAGCCAGGTCACCCAGTTACCCCATTGACATTCGATACGGGCGCCGCCCCCCAGTCTGGCGGTCTCTTCATCTTCTACCTTGAGCGTTCCGGCACGTACCCCCAGCCCAAATTGACAGCCTGAGTCTCCCCAGCGCCAGAACATGTGGTGGAACTTGGCGTCGGCGATGTTGATGTCGAGCTTTTCATTGCTGAAGGCCTTGCCAAGCTGCAGTACCACGATATTGTCATTCGCCATTGCAGACGGACTGGCGAGCAGTGCTGTCAGCAGGCCGATCCTTGATAGAGTGTTAGCGTCCATGCCCCCTCCCGATCCTTGTTGTCATCTTGGTGATCCTGTTGATCACCCTTCAGGCATAGTCAATCGACGCGCTCCCTGTCAATGCATGGTCACTCGGTAAAAAAATTAAATATTTATGAAAAATCAACTATCTGCATGGCCTGATGTGATTTGGCGGGCGTGGCAATGGGGACATGAAAAAGCCCTTCACCATGGTGAAGGGCTTTTTGCTATCTGGCGTTTATCCGCTTGGGTTGCTCCGTCCGGGTTTAGTAGCCCTGTTGGTGCACGTCCATCACGGCGCGGCCGGACGGGTCGGCCATCTCCTTGAACTTGGCATCCCACTCCAGCGCGGTAGGAGTGGAGCAGGCGACCGACTTGCCGTAGGGCACGGTGCGGGCGGAGGCTTCCAGCGGGAAGTGCTCGTCGAAGATGGCGCGGTAGAAGTAGGCCTCCTTGGTGAGCGGGGTGTTGATGGGGAAGCGGAATGCGGCCGCCTCGAACATCTGATCCGTCACTTCCTGTTCCACCATGGCTTTCAGGCTGTCGATCCACGAATAACCCACGCCGTCGGAGAACTGCTCCTTCTGGCGCCACGCCACTTCGTGGGGCAGCAGATCCTCGAACGCTTCGCGCAGGATGTGTTTCTCAATCTTGCCCTTGCCACACATCTTGTCGGCGGGCTGCAGGCGCATTGCCACATCCATGAACTCCTTGTCGAGGAAGGGTACGCGACCTTCCACACCCCAGGCGGCCATCGATTTGTTGGCGCGCAGGCAGTCATAGAGGTGCAAGGAGGCGAGCTTGCGCACGTTCTCCTCGTGGAACTCCCGGGCGTTGGGCGCCTTGTGGAAGTAGAGGTAGCCACCGAACAGCTCGTCCGAGCCTTCGCCGGAGAGCACCATCTTGATCCCCATCGCCTTGATGTAACGGGCCATCAGATACATCGGCGTGGAGGCGCGGATGGTGGTGACGTCATAGGTCTCGAGGTGATAGATGACGTCGCGCAGGGCATCCAGACCCTCTTGCACGGTGAAGTGGATCTGGTGGTGGATGGTGCCCAGATGATCGGCCACCTTGCGGGCGGCGGCGAGATCCGGTGAGCCTTCCAGCCCCACGGCGAAGGAGTGCAGCTGCGGCCACCAGGCCTCGCTCTTGCCATCATCTTCCACCCGGCGGGCGGCGTAGATCTTGGTGATGGCGGAGATGACGGACGAATCCAGCCCGCCGGAGAGCAGCACGCCATAGGGTACGTCGCACATCAGCTGACGTTTGACCGCGGCTTCCAGCGCCGCTTTCAGCTCGGCCTTGTCGCTGACGTTGTGCTCGACTGCGCTGTACTCCATCCAGTCGCGTTTGTACCACTGTTTGAGCTCGCCATCCTTGCTCCAGAGGTAGTGTCCCGGCGGGAAGGTTTCGACGCTCTTGCAGACCGGTACCAGCGCTTTCATCTCGGAGGCGACATAGAAGTTGCCGTGTTCATCGCGACCGGTATAGAGCGGAATGATCCCCATGTGGTCACGACCAATCAGGTAGGCATCCTGTTCGGCGTCATAGAGGATAAAGGCGAAGATGCCGTTGAGATCGTCGAGAAACGCCGGGCCCTTCTCCTTGTAGAGGGCCAGCAGCACTTCACAGTCGGATTTGGTCTGGAACTGGAAATCGACCTTGAGGTTCTTCTCCAGCTCTTTGTGGTTGTAGATCTCGCCGTTGACGGCCAATACGTGAGTGCGCTCGGGGTTGTAGAGCGGCTGGGCGCCATTGCCCGGATCGACGATGGCCAGGCGCTCATGCACCAGAATCGCTTTGTCGGAGCTGTAGACGCCGGACCAGTCAGGCCCGCGGTGACGAAGTCGCTTGGACATCTCCAGCGCCGATTTGCGCAATAGAGCCGGGTCGGTTTTGATGTCCAGAATGCCGAAAATAGAACACATTGGCGGTAATCCTCTTGATTTTTATATGAGCCCCCCACGTCCGGGCTCGAAATTCCATTTACATTCCTCGTCAGACACAATGCCTAGCGGAAAAACCTTTTGCAAGCGGGAAAACCGCAGAAAATCATGCCGTAAGCGTCAAGCGGATCAACAGGATAAGGGTTGCTGCAACGTGGCAGGCTGACGTGAACGTCAAGCCGAGGCGGGTTCGAAGATGACATAGACCTTGCGACAGGGGGTAAGGGTCTCCCACTCACCGACAAAGCCTGCCGGAATCACGAATTGATCGCCGGGTTTGAGGGCCAGCTGGCCGCCCTGACTGTCGTGGATCACCACATCCCCCTCCAGCAGCTGGCAATACTCGTGCTCGGTGTAGTGGATGGCCCAGCGGCCCGGCTCGCAAGCCCAGAAGCCCACGTGAAACTGCTGGCTTGGGTCGGAGTAGTGGTTCCACACCGTCTGACTCGGATGGTCTGCTTTAATGCGCTCGGGGGCGGGCATCAGC
>NZ_QAJD01000159.1:2715-3146 GCF_003061465.1 Aeromonas sp. HMWF017 | reverse complement strand
GGCAACGGTTGGCAGGCCGGAGATCGGCTTATCTTGCTCGGCATCAACGTTAAACAGGGCGATGCGATCGGCAGCGAGACCGGCGCCCGCCAGCAGCACGGCGGCGCACGCCAGCTCCCGCTCAACCAATGCCCGCACACTTGCGGGAGCATCATCACCGAGCGCAATGCGTACCGCGCTGGCGCCATAGGCAAGGGCGGCGAACCAGCTTTCGATACCTAAGCTTGCGCTCTCCTCCACCCAGACCGGCAGCCAGTTGGCGGGCAGGTGGGTGAGTTCGGCTTCCACCCATTCACGCTCGTTTTCACCGGCGATCAGCAGTCGAGGCGCTTCGCCGCCCGCCTCCCGGTAGTGCTTGAGCAAACGCAGCAGGTAGTCGCCGCTGGTGTTGGCATCGGGCTGGTGATAGGCAATCGCTCCGGTCGGACAGG
>NZ_QAJD01000159.1:0-2705 GCF_003061465.1 Aeromonas sp. HMWF017 | reverse complement strand
GATGGGGATCGATCTGGATGCGACCATTGATGGGCTTGAGGGCATCGGTCGGACAGACATCGAGGCAGCGGCTGCAACCGGGCACGCCGCGGGCGGTAAAGGCGCAGGCCTCGGGGTCGAGGCGAAAATAACGCGGCTTGTCGAAAATACCGGTCAGCGCACAGAGCTCGGCGAGCCGTTCAGCCAAGCCTTTGTCATCAGCCAGATGCAGATAACCGACCGGCGGGCGCTCCAGCGTAAAGAGCGGGACGCGGCCCAGATCGGCCACCAGATCGAAGCGCGGTTCCCGTGGCTGTTCACTAACAGCAGCCTCTTGGTGTGGAAAGCCTTGTTGTGGGAAGCAAAGCGCCGCCAGGTTAACCCGCTCCCCCTGCCCATTGAGGCCAATGAGCTGGAACTGCCCCAGATACCCTGTCAGGCCCGGTTCGCGCAGGGTCAAAGCCGCGAGGGATGCGGTGGCATCGAAAATGGCTTCGAGATCTGCCGCCTCGGCGTCATGCACCGCTTCGCTCACCAGCAGAGTGGGCTTCACCCCGGCGGGCAGCAGGCTGGCGGCGCGGCGAATACGATCTTCCGGGCCGACCAGCAGCAGGCGCCCCTGACTCCGGTAAGAGACAGTGGCCGGAATCAGGTTGTCGGTCTTGACCGTATGCTGCAGGGCATAGGCGCGAGCGCGCGCGTTATGCTCGGCCGCCCCCGCCTCGCGGGCTAGATTTGGGGCCAGATTTGGGGTCAGATTTGGCAATGTTTGTTCAGTGCTCACATACGCTCCTGTGCGCGCCACCTCATGGGATGGGCGCTTGTTGGTAAGCCGAGAGAGCAAGAGGCGAGCCAACCCCCCCGGAAAAAAAGTGACTGACAGGGAGTCAGGATCCTGAGGGTTCCATTTCCCCACCTTTAGTTGGGACATTTTGTCCACCAGAGGAAACCAAAATGTCCCGATCGTCGGTGTGGGTTTGAGAATGGTTATCAGCCAGCTCGTACGGCTCGGCGGCAGGTTCGCTGGCAAGCGCAACCGGTTCAGCAGATCCGCTGGCCGGATTGGCCGATTCGCTCTCCGGGGCGGTTACCTGATCCACCAGCCAGTTGCGCAGCCCGGCAGTCAGGGCCGCGGGCAGCAATTCGGGCTGGCTGAAATCCTGGGTGTAGTCGTCGAGCCCATCCGGCTTGTGGCTGCGAAACATGGCCCGCAGCGCCTCCTTGTCGGGGAGTTTGGCCTTGCCCGGCTGGGCTGTTGTTAGCGGCGGTTCGCCACTCTCTGCCCCTTCGATATGGAAGGATTCGCCACTCCCCTTGTCAGTGCTGACTACGGTGCTATCCAGCGAGGTATCTGGCATTTCACCTTCGCCACAGCCTTCGATGGGGGCGCCAACCGCCTCGGGAATGGCCTCTTCCCGTGGCTGCAATGCCTGATGCTTGCGCGCCTCACTCTTGCGAGACGACCAGCGTTTGAGGAACTCACTCATGGGCGCTGTTTCCGGCCTTGTTTACGGCACAGGTTCCGGCGTCACTGCCACGCTCGCGGGCATCGGGGCCGGTGGCCTTGACGGCGCCGCAGCTGGCTTGATCTACCGTATCGACACCGAGCTGATCCTGCGCCCGCCCCTTGCCCCTCTTGCCCTTGCGGCGGGCCTCCAGCAGCTCGCCGTGACGACCGATAAAGGCCTCCACCCAGGCTTGCAGCGCATCGGGCAGCGGGCAGGAGAGCACCTGCCGCTCGCCATCCATATAGGCGGCGGCCACGGTCTGGCTCAGGGTGAGGCCATCGGCCACAAAGCCATTGTCCACGCGGCTTCCGGTGACAAAGAGACGGGGCGAGCCGGAGCTCAGATTGAAGCGATAATCCCCCCGCTCGTCGCGAAACAGGGTAAGGGGCAAGGCACCGGCAGCCTCAGGTTCAGCGGGATGGAGCGCAGCTATCTCAAAACGGCGGCTCTGCCAGCGGCCAACCTGGCTGTCGATGGCCTTTAACTCCAGTTGCAGCCAGCGCTGCGGGGAGAGGGGTTTGGTTGTCTCTTGCACTGTCACGGCTCCCATCAGAAGGTCTCTGCCGGGCCGCCCTCCCCCGTAATTCACCCCGTTTGGGGCGGATCACAGCAGGAGATTCAGGGCGGCCACGGCCATCAATGGGATAAGACATAGCAAGAGTGGGGCCAAGGCAGGTTTGGTAGTTGATGGATGCTTTGCTGCGGGTTGGCGCGGGCGTAGGTTGGTGCAGAGCGCAGCGAAGCCCAACATGCGGCGTAAAACCAATCAGCCATAGCTAATAAAGAGGGATGGCAATAATCGAATAACTCCGAATTATCCGATTATTGCCTTGATAAAAAGTGGGGCTTCACTTCGTTCAGCGCCAACCTACGATTCAGCCCAACATTCAAGATTTCTTATTAAATTACATATCTTTTTACTGTTCTTGCAATACTCAACACTGAATCCTCAAAACCATTACAGATGACCTCTGCACTGTCTTTCTTTGTTCTTTTTAACCATTCATTTGTGTCTTGAGGGTAAGGATCCACAACTAATAAATCAGCGTGAGACTCCTCTAATGGCTGCCAAATATGAGAGTCATGTTCGATATATTTTATACCAACTAAAACTATTAGATCTGATGTCGAGATAACACCCTTATAATCTTCTTTAACTTTATTAATTAATGCCGAGTTGATTACTACCCTTTTGCCTTTTTCGTATAGAGAAAGTAC
>NZ_QAJD01000025.1:6161-8215 GCF_003061465.1 Aeromonas sp. HMWF017 | reverse complement strand
CTATGCCGATGGATGCCATGGTCACCGCGGTGATCGAAACCAGCCTCAACCAGTTGCTGGCGCTGGACAAACAGAGCCCGGAGCGGCTGCGCAAACTGGTGGGCAAGGTGCTCAAGCTGGAGTTGCGTGAACTCAAGCCGCTCTGGTTTGTCTTCTCCGAGCGTCGACTGGATGTGCTGGCCCAGCATGAAGGGGAGGCGGATGCGGTGCTCAGTCTCTCCCTGACCGCCCTCGGTCTGCTGAAAGACCCGTCCGCCCTGACCCGTTATATCCGTGAGGAGAAGTTGGATCTGAGCGGTGATCCCCAGCTGGTACAGGCATTCAGCGTGCTGCTGGGTGAGCTGGATATCGATTGGGAGGAGAAGCTGTCGCGCTATACCGGCGACGTGCTGGCCCACACCCTGTTTAGCGGTGCCCGTCAGGCCCGTCGTCTGGTCGGTCGCGAGCTGTGCCGCACCCGCAGCCAGCTGGCGGAATATCTGACCGAAGAGGCCCGCCTCGCCCCCGGCCCGCTGGAAGTGGCGAGTTTCAACGATGACGTCGAGGTGCTGGCCCAGCAGCTCAAGGCCGTCGAACTGCGGCTGGCCCGCTTTGAACAGCAGGTGACCTGATGACCCCGAAGGAGTTCAAACGCCTCTATCGCATCATCACCATCCTGCTGGAGCAGGGCATCGACGAACTGGTGCCCGCCCGCTATCAACCCTGGCCGGGTCGTCTGGCCCGTCGCTCCCTGTTCTGGCTCAAGAACAAACAACCGGATCTCAGCCGCGGTGCCCGCATCCGCCTCGCCTTCGAGGCCCTTGGCCCCATCTTCATCAAGTTTGGCCAGATGCTCTCGACCCGCCGCGACCTGTTGCCGCCGGACATTGCCGAGGAGCTGGCCCTGCTGCAGGACAGGGTGCCCCCCTTCTGTGGTCAGGCGGCGCGCCAGCAGATCGAACTGAGCCTGGGTTGTCCCATCGAAACCCTGTTTGACGACTTCGACGAGACGCCGCTGGCGTCGGCCTCCATCGCGCAGGTGCATACTGCCCGGCTGAAGGAGAGTGGCCGCGAGATCGTCATCAAGGTGATCCGCCCCGACATCGAGCCGGTTATCGAGGCCGACCTGCGACTGATGCAGGCGCTGGCCCGTCTGGTGGCCCGCTTCGTGCCCCTGAGCGCGCGGCTGCGCCCCATCGAGGTGGTGGAGGAGTATCGCAAGACCATCCTCGACGAGCTTAACCTGATGCGCGAAGCGGCCAACGCCATCCAGCTGCGTCGCAACTTCACCGGCTCCGAAGCGCTCTATGTGCCTGAAATCATCACTGACCTCTGCCGCGAGCAGGTGCTGGTGATGGAACGCATCTACGGCATTCCGGTCTCCGACATCCCTGCGTTGGAAGCCAACGGCACCAACATGAAGCTGCTGGCAGAGCGCGGGGTAGAGGTCTTCTTCACCCAGGTGTTCCGCGACAGCTTCTTCCATGCCGACATGCACCCGGGCAACATCTTCGTCTCTTACGAACATCCGGAAAACCCGCTCTGGATCGGCATCGACTGCGGCATCGTCGGTACCCTCAATCGGGAAGACAAACGCTATCTGGCGGAGAACTTCCTTGCCTTCTTCAACCGCGACTATCGTCGGGTGGCGGAGCTGCATGTGGAGTCGGGCTGGGTACCGGCAGACACCAAGGTGGACGAGTTCGAGTTCGCCATTCGCACCGTGCTGGAGCCCATCTTCGAGAAGCCGCTCTCCGAAATTTCGTTCGGTCACGTGCTGCTCAACCTGTTCAACACCGCGCGCCGCTTCCATATGACGGTGCAGCCGCAGCTGGTGCTGCTGCAAAAGACCCTGCTCTATGTGGAAGGGTTGGGGCGTCAGCTCTACCCGCAGCTCGATTTGTGGCAGACCGCCAAGCCGTTCCTCGAAAACTGGATGCACGAACAGGTCGGGCCCAAGTCGGTATTGAACGCCATCAAGGAGAAGGCGCCATTCTGGGCCGAGAAGCTGCCTGAGCTGCCGGAACTGGTCTATGAGACCCTGCGTCAGACCCGTCATCAGCAGCGTCATTTCG
>NZ_QAJD01000025.1:0-6147 GCF_003061465.1 Aeromonas sp. HMWF017 | reverse complement strand
CACATTGAGTGGGGACAAGCCAGTCTCGCCGGTGCAGCCCTCTGCTGGCTGGTCGGCTGGTTGCGAACCCGTTCCCATTAATCAACAACCGCGCCGTCAGGCGCCTGTTCTGGAGAGAAAATCATGGGTGGTATCAGTATTTGGCAATTGTTGATCATTGCAGTCATCGTCGTGCTGCTGTTCGGTACCAAGAAACTGCGCGGTATTGGCGGTGATCTGGGTGCGGCGGTCAAAGGGTTCAAGAAAGCCCTCTCCGACGAGCCGGCTGATGCCAAGGCCGAGCAGAAAGATGCCGAGTTTCCCCCGAAACAGCTGAACGAAGCGGCCACTCAGAGCAGTGAGACCGCCAAACAGAAAGACAAAGACCAGGCCTAAGCCATGTTCGATATCGGTTTTTGGGAGCTGGTCGTTATCGGTGTGGTAGCACTGGTGGTACTGGGGCCCGAGCGGCTGCCGGTTGCCATCCGCACGGCTACCCACTGGATCCGCCTCATTCGTTCGACCGCGAACTCGGTCAAGTCCGAGCTGGAGCAGGAGCTCAAGTTGCAAGAGCTGCATAACGACCTCAAGAAGGCCGAACAGTTGCAGATGAGCAACCTGAGCCCCGAGCTGCAGGAGTCCATCGAACAGCTCAAGGCGGCGGCCCAGTCGGTCAATCGCCCCTATCAGGTGGAGAACGAGATCCGTCCGCCGCGCCCCGAGCCGGTCGCTCAGGCTGAGGCTGTCATGCCAGTGGAGCCTGCAGTGCAGCTGAGCCACGATGTGCCGCCGGTCAACAGCCAGCGGGAGAGCGAGCCGGTGCCGGTCAGTGAGTCCGCAGTAAAAGGGGAGGTGAAGCCATGAGTCAGGCCGAACAACCCCTGATCAGCCATCTGGTTGAGCTGAGAACCCGTTTGCTGCGCTCCATTTCCGCCATCTTGGTGGTGTTTCTGGCGCTGATCTACTTCTCCAACAACATCTACGACTTCGTGGCTCAGCCGCTGCTCAGCCAGCTGCCGGAAGGGACCAGCATGATCGCGACGGATGTGGCGACCCCCTTCCTGACGCCGATCAAGCTGACCCTGGTGGTCTCCTTCTTCGTGGCGATCCCCTATCTGCTCTATCAGGCCTGGGCCTTTATCGCCCCCGGTTTGTACCAGCATGAACGGCGGCTAATCATGCCGTTGGTGGTCTCCAGTGCCCTGCTGTTCTACGCAGGGATGGCGTTCGCCTACTACGTGGTGTTCCCGCTGGTGTTCGGTTTCTTCACCAGCACCGCGCCCGCCGGGGTGACGGTGGCGACCGACATCGCCAGCTACCTGGACTTCGTACTGACCCTGTTCTTCGCGTTCGGGGTGGCGTTCGAAATTCCGGTAGCCACCATATTGCTGTGCTGGACCGGTGTGACCACCCCCAAGAACCTGAAGGAGAAGCGTCCCTACGTCATCGTCGGGGTGTTTGTGGTCGGCATGTTGCTGACGCCGCCTGATGTCTTCTCCCAGACCCTGCTCGCCATTCCTATGTGGGCGCTGTGGGAGATAGGTCTGTTCTTCGCCCGTTTCTACGTGAAGAAAGAGGATGAAGAGCAACAGGAACAACCGGATGTGGAGAGCTGAGGCTCTGTTCGTCACTTGTTCGCCGGACGGCGAGAGGATGACGAAGTCCGCAGGAATAGCAGAACGAGGGGAGCTGAGGCTCCCTTCCTCTTTTCATGCTCCCGTTCGAGGCGTATGGTAAGGCCCCATTCGGTAGATGGTTTTCAAATACCTGATATGTATTCCTTTTGTTCGGAACGTCTCATCCCATGATCGATATCGGTTTAAATCTGACCAGCAGCCAGTTCGCCGGCGAGCAGGCTGAGCTGGTGGCCTGTGCCCGTGCCGCCGGAGTGGAGGCGCTGATCCTGACCGGTACCGATCTGGCCGGCAGCCGCGAGAGCGTAGAGTTGGCCGCCCGCTGGCCGGGCTACTGCTTCTCCACCGCCGGGGTCCATCCTCACGATGCCAAGAGTGTCGATGAGGCGACCCTGCCCGCCTTGCGCGAGCTGGCAGCCTTGCCACAGGTGGTGGCTATTGGCGAGTGCGGCCTCGACTACAATCGCGACTTCTCACCCCGTCCGGTGCAGGACGCTGTGTTCGACGCCCAGCTGGCACTGGCCGCCGAGCTCGGGATGCCGGTGTTTCTCCACTGCCGCGATGCCCACGCCCGTTTTATCGAGATCCTCCGTCCCTGGTTGCCGAAACTACCGGGAGCCGTGCTGCACTGCTTCACCGGTTCCGATGAGGAGCTGGACGAGTGTCTGGCGTTGGGGCTGCATATCGGGGTGACCGGCTGGCTCTGCGACGAACGCCGCGGCCAGCTGCTGCGCGAGCAGGTGGCCCGTATTCCAGCTGGCCGCCTGATGATCGAGACCGACGCCCCCTATCTGGTGCCGCGGGATCTGAAACCTCGCCCGAAACGCAACGAACCTGCTTTTTTGCCGCACATCGCCCAGGTGGTGGCGGCCTGTCGTGGTGAAGCGCCCGAGGCCTTGCTGGCCCACACCCGGGCCACCTCCGCCGCGTTCTTCCAACTTCCTCTCCAGGAGTGATTCATGGCTACAACTCTTCCGGGCGCCTTTCCGGGCCGCCGCCTGCGCCGTCTGCGCAAACATGATTTCAGTCGTCGTCTGGTGCGCGAGAACGTACTGACCGTCAACGATCTCATCTATCCGGTGTTCGTGCTGGAGGGGGAGAATCGTCGGGAAGCCGTTCCCTCCATGCCGGGGGTGGAGCGTCTCTCCATCGATCTGCTGTTGGAAGAGGCTGCCGAGTTGGTGGAGCTGGGCGTGCCTGCCATTGCCCTGTTCCCGGTGACCCCGCTGGAGAGCAAGAGCCTGATGGCGGAAGAGGCCTACAACCCGAACGGGCTGGCCCAGCGCACTGTGCGTGCCCTCAAGGCCAGCTTCCCGGGGCTGGGGGTCATCACCGACGTGGCGCTCGATCCGTTCACCACCCACGGTCAGGATGGCATCATCGATGACGAAGGCTATGTGCTGAACGACATCACCACCGAGATCCTGATCAAGCAGGCACTCTCCCACGCCGAAGCCGGGGTCGATATAGTCGCGCCGTCCGACATGATGGATGGCCGCATCGGCGCCATCCGCGCGGCGCTGGAAGAGAACGGCTTCATCAACACCCAGATCATGGCCTACTCCGCCAAGTACGCTTCCTGCTACTACGGCCCGTTCCGTGATGCGGTTGGCTCTGCCGGCAACCTCGGCAAGAGCAACAAGGCCACCTATCAGATGGATCCGGCCAACAGTAACGAAGCCCTGCACGAAGTGGCGCTGGATATTCAGGAAGGGGCCGACAGCGTGATGGTCAAGCCGGGCATGCCCTATCTGGACGTGGTTCGTCAGGTGAAGGATCAGTTCGGCGTGCCGACTTTCGCCTATCAGGTCAGCGGCGAGTACGCCATGCACATGGCGGCGATCCAGAACGGCTGGCTGAAAGAGAAGGAGACCATCATGGAGTCTCTACTCTGCTTCAAGCGGGCCGGGGCCGATGGCATCCTCACCTACTTCGCCAGGCGCGTAGCGCAGTGGCTGAAGGAAGATGCCCGTTAAGCCGGGTTGAAGAGATAAACGAGAGGGGGAGCCGATGGCTCCCCCTCTATCGTTATGGCTCTCTTTTGGTCACGAGCGGATGATTACAGCTTGGTCCAGGCATCGCTCCAGTGGCTGCCGGTACCCGGTGCATAGTGGCTGGTCGAGCCGCCACACCACCCACTGTAGGGCCAGGGTTTGCACTCGTAGTCGCCACCGTTATTGCTGACCCGTTCGCCACTCTGATAAGCGGTGCCCGCAGCATAGGCCGGGTAGCTGCCGTTACCACCGTCACTGTCACCACCCGGAGCCTGTTCCACCAACGCCAGGGTGAAGCGGCGCTCGAAGCCCTGCTTGCTCCCCTCAGCCATGCCCGCCAGCAACAGCTCGTAACTGCCGGCCGCAAGGCCCGACTGCGTCAGCTGCAGGGAACCCTGACCATCGATCAGGGCGCTGCCGGTGGCGACCGGATTGCCATCCTGCAACAGGGTCGCGGTGACGGTCACCGGGTTGGCGGTGGTCAGCGTGAGGTTGAAGTCGATCGCGCCGTTGACGATGAGATATTCGGCCGCCAGATCGGTGACGGTGAAGTCACTGCTGCTACCTGTAGTGGGCAGGATGAAGTCCCCGCTCAGGTAGGTGAGACCGGTCCAGCCGGAGCTGGTCAGCCAGTGCTTGCCATTGGTCTGATAGACGTTGGGCAACTGGGTGCACTGTTTGTTGTCATTGACGAAGCCGATACCGTAAAAGCCCGCCACATTCTTGTAGCAGAGCTGGCGACCATTCTGGTGCAGCACTGGCTGATCCAGCTTGCCCTTGTGGTGGAGTGACAGCCAGTCAAACTGGTTGATGGCCGAGACCAGCGGCACAAACTGGCCATCGGGCTGACGATAACGGATCAGGGATCCGGCATCACAGAGCAGACCATCAGCCCGCTGTTCGACGTACCCGTAGTACTGTTCGCCATCCTGGAAGGTGAACCGGCAGAGATTGCCTTTCTCCGACTCCTTGGGGATCCATCCCATCAGCAGGCGCTCCTGATTGGTCAGGGCCGCCAGCTGCCCGGCACTGAAGTCGCTGCCGTTGGCTACCCAGCCTTGCGGCATGGTGGAGAATTGCATGAAGTAGTGGTCGGTATAGTACATGTGGCTGTCAGCGCGGTGCTTGCGAGCCCCTTGGCTTACCGAGTTGTAGCGATAGATGTCGTTTTCCGGCTTGTGGAAGCCGTTGAGATCATCGTCCAGATAGGGCAGGTCGCCCTTGCGGATATGGTAGTTGGCCATACCCGTCATCAGGGGATGCCAGCCGTGGCTGCCACGGGCAAACGCGCTCTCATGGCTGTAGGACTTCCCATCGAAGCCGTGGCCAAATTCGTGGGCAATGATGCCCCAGCTGCCGTAGTAGTGGCTGACAAAGTTAAAGGTATCGACCCCGGTGATGCCACCACTCCCCAGCCCGCCCCCCATGGCGGTGATCCCCAGGTTGAGGTAGGGGCGCTTCATCAGGCTGTGGTAGTAGTAGTCATAATCGGCTGCCGTAAAGATCCCGTTCGGCACATAGCTGTTGCCGCCATTGCCGAACATCTCGTAGCCGTTCACCGTCTTGAAGTTGTACCAGACGTGTTTGAACTCCTCGGTCGAGACCATGTAGGCCAGGTTGGTGGTGATGATCAGCCACTCGCGGGCGTAGAGGGCATTGATGGGGCGCCAGGAGCCGCTGGTGTTGGTGGCGAAGCGCACGTTCCAGCTTGGCTTGAGGCGTGCCAGCTTCTGGGCAAACGGATCCGAGTTGGAGCTGAACCTGTGCTCGAACTTGGCTGGCAGATTAATGCTGTTGTCGAGCAGGTTGTTGAGATCAAACACCCCGTCGCGGCTGGCGCTGTTGAAGCGTCCCTGCTCGCCAAAGGCGCTCAGTGGCAGGGTGATTTGGGCATAGGCGGGCAGGCGATCGAGCTGGCCCAGGATCAGCCACTTGTTGATACCGTTCAGGCGTGACTCGATATTAATGTCATGCAGCTCTCTGGCGGCATAGTTGGTGATGCGCACCGTGTCGTTATCAAGCAGCTCGGTCTTGACCAGCGAATTGATGTTGACCGAACGCTGGGCGCGATCGATCAGCACCTCGTAGGGTTCGTCATTGCGCAGTATGTAGCTGACTGTGGCCGGCATCAGCTGATCGAAGATCAGCGGGCGAGCCGGCAACTGCTCGTCGGCCGTGAAGCTGATCTCCTTGCTCAGCAGCTGGTTGAAACCCAGGCCGCGTTCGTTGGCGGTGACAAGCGCCGAGCCCGCCAGCTGGAGATCTTTCAGCGCCGCCACGGGCTGCTGGTTGATCTCCCGGACAGTAAAGGTCGGGTTCTTGAACTGAAAGTCGTTGGCGATCAGGGTATCGGCATCATGCCATTCGATGCGGTCCTTGAAGTTCACCACCAGCCGATCGCCATCCATGTCGATTTTTTGCAGATTGTTGTCGGCGATCACCTGCTCAGGCGCCAGCGGGGTGTTGCTGGCGATGGCATCAGCCAGTTTGCGCAGGTCATAGATGTAGTAGTTTTTGCCAGCGGTATGGGCCAGGAGATA
>NZ_QAJD01000024.1:0-7006 GCF_003061465.1 Aeromonas sp. HMWF017 | reverse complement strand
AGCATCTAAGCGGGAAGCGAGCCCTGAGATGAGTCATCCCTGACCCCTTGAGGGTCCTAAAGGGCCGTTGGAGACCACAACGTTGATAGGTGGGGTGTGTAAGCGCGGCGACGTGTTGAGCTAACCCATACTAATTACCCGTGAGGCTTAACCATACAACACCCAAGAAGTGTTCTGGGCCTTGTAGCGAATGAACGAACTACTCAAATTCAGTGATAATGACCAAGTCGTTATTCACGTCAGCTTTCTCAGATTGAAGATTTTGCCTGGCGGCCATAGCGCCGTGGAACCACCTGATCCCATGCCGAACTCAGAAGTGAAACGCGGTAGCGCCGATGGTAGTGTGGCATTCGCCATGCGAGAGTAGGACACTGCCAGGCACCCAATTAAACGGTGATGTGAAGAATCACGTCACTGGCTGTGAGGATGACACCTCAGAAGAAGCAGCAGAAGATTTAGCGCAAGCTAACCGAATGCGGAGCGGTAGTTCAGTCGGTTAGAATACCGGCCTGTCACGCCGGGGGTCGCGGGTTCGAGTCCCGTCCGCTCCGCCACTAATTTGAAGGCCTTCCCAGAGATGGGAAGGCCTTTTGCTATGGGCGTTTTTGTCCATAAGACCCACAGGTTTGCATACCAGAACAAATACCAAAACTCGGCCTCACGACCGGGCTTTGTGTTTTTAGCGTGTTAAACAGCCAGTGTTAGCATTTATCTAGAGGAAGAGAACTAAAACCCTGTCATCTCCTCCATTTTCTATCTATATCAAGCTCTTATCTGATGGATTACTAGCCATTTTAACTGGTTTACTTTTGGCCAAACTCTGTTCATGGTGCGCGATTAGGGTTGTATCTCGCTTATAACTCGGTAGAGTAAGGGCATCTTGAGTTTGCCTGTCCCGTGCCGAGTTTGCCGGGTTCCAGGTGTAACTTGGCCAGTTTTTATCAACCTTAAGTCAGTGGTATCGATATGGAACAAGTAAACAAGTCCACCTTCAGCGATGTACTGGAATATGTGCGTATGTCCCGTCGCCAGAACAAACTCAAGCGTGAAATTGCGGATAACGAGAAGAAGATCCGTGACAACCAGAAGCGCGTGCTGCTGCTCGACAACCTGAGCGACTACATCAAGCCGGGCATGAGCATTGATGATGTGCAGGCGATCATCGCCAACATGCGTGCCGACTATGAAGAGCGTGTGGATGACCACATCATCAAGAACGCCGAGCTCTCCAAAGAGCGTAAAGAGCTGAGCACCAAACTGAAGGGCATGAGCTCTCACAAATAAGCGCTCAGCTTTCGCTTAAGAGACACCGGCCACTGGCCGGTGTTTTGTTATCAGCTCGGATCTCTGCCACTCCTGCAACAATCGGCTCCCCTTTTTAGAATTGCCCTGTTACCATCACCACAAAGCGGTCAATAGTTTCAAGCCATTGACTTGAAAAGACTAAGCTTGAGTGAAACACAATAAATTGCGCAACCATGGTGGGGCTGATATGGGCGCATCAGAACAGACGGATTTGACACAAGTGGCATCTCAAGATTCATCTGTCCAGACCTCGGACGGGAACCCAAAGCGCAAGCGCCGTCCCTGGTGGCGTTGGCTGTTCTGTTTTCTCTTTTTATTGTGCCTGGGGGCTGTGATCGCTCTGGTTGGCTATGAGATGAAAACCTCGAAGCTGCAATCTCAGGAGATCTCCCGCTATGCCGCCAAGCTCACCTATCAGGTCGAGCCTGGCCAGAGCAAGCAGATCGCTTTCCCTGAGGATGGCCCGTTCGACAAGCGGCTCGGCTATGTGCAACTGCCGATGATGCAGGAGCGTTTGCTTCAGCGGGGCTATGAAGTCAGCAAGCAGGTACATTTCTCCGACGCGCTCTATGACTATGCCAGTCGTGGCTTCTTCGTGCCCTATACCGAGAAGGTGCAGGCCGGTTTGACGCTGCACGATTGCCGCGCCGAGCCCTTCTATCAATTCAAGTATCCGACCCATCACTATCCGGATTTTGATTCCATTCCGCCGCTCGTCATCCAGTCGCTGCTCTTTATCGAGAACCGCGATCTGCTGAGCAACGAAGAGCCGTTGGCCAACCCGGCGGTCGATTGGCCCCGTTTTGCCAAGGCCGCGCTATCTCAGGTGGGCAAGGCGCTCGATATGCAGGATCAATCTGCCGGTGGCAGTACCCTGGCGACCCAGGTTGAGAAGTATCGCCACTCGCCGGATGGCCTGACCCTGTCGCCGACCGAGAAGATCCGTCAGATGGCCTCTGCCAGCGTGCGGGCCTATCGTCTCGGGCCGGAAACCCTTGAAGCGCGCAAACTGGTCGCCTGGGCCTACCTCAACTCGGTACCGCTCTCGGCTGCGCCGGGATATGGTGAGGTTCATGGTCTGGGAGATGGTCTCTGGGTCTGGTTTGGTGCCAATGTCGATGACGTGAACCGTCTGCTGGATCCTGCCCGCAACCAGAATGCACCGCTGGCCGAACAGGGGCTTGCCCTGCGTCAGGTAGTCTCTTTGATGATTGCGCACCGCCGTCCCTCTTACTATCTGGCTCAGGGGCGAGAGGCATTGGCTACCCTGACCGACAGCTACTTGCGCCTGTTTGTGCAGGAGGGAATGATTACGCCACCTCTGATGGAGGCGGCGCTCAAGGCCAAGATTACGTTTCGTGATTTCCTGCAGTCCCCGGCTATCACCCGGGTGAACAACAACAAGGGGTTGCAGGTTGCCCGTACTCGCCTGAGCCGCCAGCTCGGGGTGCAGCTCTATGACCTCGATCGGATGGACCTGACGGCCGATACCAGCCTCAACATGCCGCTGCAGAACGAAATCTCCCGTTATCTGCAACAGCTGGCCGACCCGACGTTTGCCGCTCAGGTAGGGCTGTTTGGTGAGCGCCTGCTCTCGCCGGAGAAGACGGGCGATGTGCGCTACAGCTTCACCCTGTTCGAGAAGTCGCCGGAAGGGTTCAAGGTGCGGGTACAGACCGACAACACCGATCAGCCGTTTGATATCAATGAAGGCTCCAAGCTGGAGTTGGGCTCAACCGCCAAGTTGCGGGTGTTGACCACCTATCTGGAGATTGTGGCCGAGCTGCACGACAACTATGCCGGGATGCCGGTCGAGAATCTGCGCAAGCTGGCTGCCGTCTCTCAGGACAACCTCAGCCGTTGGGCCATCTCCTATCTGATGACGGCTCAGGACAAGAGCCTGCCTGTGATGCTGGAAGCGGCGCTGGATCGCAAATACTCCGCCAGCCCCAACGAAGGGTTCTTTACCGGTGGCGGCATGCACACCTTCAACAACTTCCGCCGCGAGGATAACAATCGTATTCCGACGTTGCGTGACTCTCTGCGTGAGTCGATTAACTTGCCCTTTGTGCGGCTGATGCGCGATATCGTGCGCTACAGCCTCTACAAGGAGGGCAACCGTGCCCAGTTGCTCAAGGATGACAAGGATCCCCGTCGTCAGGAGTATCTGGCCAAATTTGCCGACAAAGAGGGCCAGACCTATCTGCTGCGCTTCTGGCGCAAATATCGCGGCAAGACTCCCGAGGAGCAACTCGATACCTTCCTCGACGGTCTCAAGCCGAGTGCGGTACGTCTGGCGGCGGTTCACCGCTACCTGATGCCGGAAGCCAGCGAAGCGGCTTTTGCTGCCTTCCTGGCGGAGCGGTTGCCGCGGGAGAAGCTGAGCGCCAAGCGGGTCAATCAGCTCTATGTGAGCTATGGCCCGGGCAAGTATTCACTGCCGGATCAGGGCTACATCGCCCGGGTTCACCCGCTGGAGCTGTGGCTGCTGGCCTATCTCAAGCAGTTCGACAAGGCCACCTTTGCCGACGCGGTGGCGGCCAGTCGTGACGAGCGGCAGGAGGTCTACAGCTGGCTGTTCAAGACCCGTCATCGCAGTGCCCGTGACAGCCGGATCCGCACCATGCTGGAGGTTGAAGCCTTCCTCGATATCCATCAGCGCTGGGCCAAGCTCGGTTACCCGTTCGACCATCTGGTGCCTTCGCTGGCGACCGCGTTGGGTAGCTCCGGCGACCGCCCGGCAGCACTGGCCGAGCTGATGGGGATTATCCAGAATGGCGGTGTCCGCTCGCCAACCCTGCGTATCGAGCACCTCTCGTTCGCCAAGGGGACGCCCTTCGAGACCGAGTTTGAGCCGCAGCACACCGAGGGTACCCGGGTGATGCCGGCAGAGGTGGCGGCCGCCCTGCGCAGTGCGCTCTCCAAGGTCGTTGAAGGGGGGACGGCAAGACGTATCGCCGGTGCCTTTACCCTGCCTGATGGCACTGTGTTGCAGATGGGGGGCAAGACCGGGACCGGGGATAACCGGATTGAAACCGTGGGTCGTTATGGCAACGTGACCAGCTCGCTGGCGCGCAACCGCACCGCAACCTTCGTCTTCTATCTGGGTGAGGATCACTTCGGTACCCTGACCGCCTATGTACCGGGTAGCCAGTCTGACAAGTTCAGGTTCACCTCGGCGCTGCCGGTGCAGGTGCTCAAGGGGATGGCTCCTCTGCTGACGCCTTACCTGCAACCGGGCTCCCATACTCAGTGTCTGGTGAACCAGTGATGCGCACGAATTACCGCTCATCACGCAGATAACTAACCAGAAAAAATGGGGAGGCTGACTGCCTCCCCGTTTTTATTTCCTTATCGGGCGCAGCGGTGCTCGATTGCGATCAGGCATTCAGTACGAACTGCTCGATCACCTGAGCCACGCCATCTTCATCGTTGCGGGCAGTGGTGTGCTGGGCGAGAGCCTTGATCTCGTCGGTGGCATTGCCCATCGCAACCCCGAGGCCTGCGTATTCGATCATGTGGCGATCGTTGCCCGCATCCCCGACGCAGATCACCTGATCGGCGGTCAGGCCAAGGTGCTCGGCCAGTGCGGCCACGCCGGTTCCCTTGTTACTCTGCTTGTTCATGAACTCGAGGAAGAAGGGGGCGCTCTGTACCACGGTATAGCGCTCATAGAGCTCTGCAGGCAGTCGCTCGATGGCGCGGGAGAGCTGGGGCGGCTCGTCGATCATCATCACCTTCATGATCTGCTCGTCGGCAGGCAGGGTGGCGAAGTCGATCAGATTGATCGGCATGCCGATCAGGCGGGATTCGTGCTCGGTGTAGCTGCTGACACGGGGACTGATGAGGCCCTGGGTGACCGAGAAACCGTGGACGTTCACCTCCAGCTCGTCAGCCAGCTTGGCGACGGCGCTGGCGTCACTGCCGGTCAGCAGCTGGCTGCGGATGATGTGCTGATCGGCCACCTGTTGCACCAGGGCACCGTTGTAGCAGATGACGTAGTCATGCTCTGTGGTGAGGCCGAGTTCTTCCAGATAGCGGCTCATCCCTTCCAGCGGGCGGCCGGAGGCCAGCACAACGGTTACCCCTTTGGCGCGCGCGGCGCTGATGGCGGCGTGGGTGCGGGGAGTAATCTGCCCCTGCGGGTTGAGCAGGGTGCCATCCATATCCAATGCGATCAGCTTGTACATCTCTCACTACCTGAGTCTGGGTGGCCCGCCCGGTGGGGCCAAGGAAGTGGCGAGTGTAGCGAAAATCGGCGGCGGGATCACGGCCGGTTCAGCGATGGGGCCGTGCCGGTTGAGCTATTTGTGTCCCTCGTAAGGGGTCATCTCCAGGGTTTCATCATGGATGGTCAGGCGGGTAGGGCCTCGGGTGATGGTAACCTTGCGTTTGAAGCTGGCCATCTCGACCTCGATGCCGGAGTAGAGGTGCTGGGTGGCAATGACCTCCATCTGAGCCATCAAGTTTCGCAGCTCCTCCTGGTTGGCGGTGAGCTGCTCATCGAGCTGGGCCAGTTCGGCCAGCTGATGGTCCCGGATCGGTTTGAGCTTGCGTAGGGTATCCGGATTGCGCTTGTCGCCGGGTAGTTGCAGCAACTTCATGACCAGCTCCTTGATTTTCTCCAGCTGGGCCTGACACGCCTGCTGGCGCAGCTTGAGCTGGTGTTCCTGCTCCTTGTGGGTGAAGTAGCCGCCGAGGATCTGCAGCCGGGTATGGTTGGCGGCCTCGGCCCCCAGGCTGGGGGCCATGATCAGGCGATTGGCAATGCTGGTTCCCCCCAGCAGAGTGCCTTTGCGCATGTTGCTATCGCCCACCTTGATATCTTGTCCGCTGCGGGAGTAGCAGTGGCTGAGCTGGCTCTGGATCTGGATATCCCCCCCCGCTTCCAGCTGGGCATACTGGGCGTAGCTGGCGTGGATCTCCCCTTGAGCATTGAGCTGGCAAAGGTATTCCCCCTGCTCGTTGCGGCGGCCAATGATGCCGTGGCGTACCGTAATGCTGCCCCCTGCCTCGATCCAGCCCCCTTCGATAAAGCCGCCAATCACGATGTCACCGCTGACCCTGATCTTCATACCCGGGTTGACGTCGCCGCTGACGATTAAGCCCCCTTCAAAATCAATGTGGCCGTGGCGGGCATCCACCTGTTTGACGCTGAGCACCTCGTCCACCTTCATGCCTGCTTTCTCCTGACAGGGCAGGCCAGCCCGACCGGCAATCAGCAGGTCGGGATCGTCGGGGGAGATGAAGGTGCCCTCGCCAGCGCTCATCGGACTGTCTTTGCCATCTTTGGCGGGCAGATCCTGACCGGTCACGGTAAAACCGGGTACCCCGACGGTGGCCGGATGACGGCGCATCAGCGGAGCGCCGGCCTTGACGGTGACGATGGAGCCGAGATCCCGCAGGTCGACCTTGCCATGACCCAGCTCCTGCGGTTTGAGGATCCGTTCGGCCGGGGTCTCCACCAGCCGCTCATAGCGAGTGTCCTGACCATTGACGGCTGGCTGGCCGTTGGCAATCACCAGCTTGAGCTGACTGCCGGGAGCTGCCTCCTTGGCTGACTGGATGGCAGCGGTGAGCAGTTGCTCACTGACCCCCTGTTTGATTTCGCTGATGGCGATCGCCTCTTGCAACTGCTCCAGCGTCACATACTTGCCCCCCCAGTCGGCAGTGATCTGGGCGATGGCGCTCATGCGATCCT
>NZ_QAJD01000158.1:512-8681 GCF_003061465.1 Aeromonas sp. HMWF017 | reverse complement strand
AGTCTGGATCTGGTGCTGCTGGTCATCGCCGCCGACGAGGGGTGGATGCCGATGACCGGCGATCACCTGCGCCTGCTCAAGGCGATGGGGGTGCCGCGCCTCTTGGTCTGCATCAACAAGTGCGATCTAGTCTCCCCTGACGAGCTTTTGCTGTTGGAAGAGAGCCTGCTGGAGCGGGTGATGGACGAGAGCGGCATGGTGCCCGATATCGTCAGCGTCAGCGCCAAAACCGGCGAGAATATGGCTGCCCTGCACGCCGCTATCGTGCGCCAGCTTGCCGAACTGCCAGCCTCACACGCTGCCCGCGAGCAGAGCGCCCCGCGCCTCTATGTAGACCGGGTCTTTACCGCCAATGGCACCGGCACCGTGCTTACCGGCACCTTGCAGCAGGGAAGCCTCAAGGTGGGGGACAAGCTGCGCCTCTACCCCGCCGATCGGGAAGTGCAAGTGCGCTCCCTGCAGGCCTATCACCAGAGCGTCGACGAGATCGGCGCCGTCTGTCGGGTGGCGGTGGGCCTGAAAAAAGTGCCCCACAAGGAGGTGGCCCGCGGTCACTGCCTCACCAGCGCCGCTGGCCAGTGCGAGGCGGCAACCCACCTTATCGTGCGACTCTGCGAGTTCGGCGGCAGCATCCGGGAACAGCGCAACCGCGAAGTGGAAGTGGCCCTTGGCAGCTGGCATGGCTTGGCCCGTTTTGTGCCCATCAAGGATACCCGGCTGGCGCGGCTGATCTTTACCAGCCCCATCCCCTGCTTCTTTGGCCAGCCGCTCGCCATCATTCGCCACGGCAGCAGCGAGCTGTTGCACGGCGCCCGCATCGTCTGGTGCGGCGACATCCACCCCGCCAGACGCAAGGCGCTGCACGCCCTGCTGGGTGAGCTACCAGATGAGATCGAGCACTACAACCCCGCAGCCTTGCAGCTGGGCCTCAATGGCTATGTGCTGGCCAGCCGCTTTGACCAGCGGCCAGAGCAGGTCACCCCCCTCGGTGAGTGGCTGCTGGATAACTGCTGGCTGGCCCAAAGCCGCGACCAGCTGCTGGCCACGCTGAAAAGTGAACCCCTTAGTGCCGCCGAGCTGGCAACCCGCTTTGGCATCTCCGTGCCGGTCACTCAGGCCCTGCTCCAGCAGCTCAAGAGCGAGCAGCACATTCGCCTGCACCATGACAAGTGGCAGTCGGGCAGTGGCGAGTCGGAAGATGATCTGGGGGAAGAGGCACAGCTGGTGCTCAAAGTGGTGCGAGATCAAGGCAAGGAGGGTTATGAGCCCGGTAAACTGGGCCCCGGCGGCGTGGAGCTGGATCCCTTTATCACCCGCAAACTGCCCGCCGCCCTGCAGCAGGGCTTGCTGCAAAAAGGCGCGTTGCAAAAGCAGCTGCGCAATCTGGCGCGACTCAAGTATCTGGTGCAGCTCGATGGCCCCATCTACTACGACGCCGAGCTTTACAACCAGATGGTCGCCGCCGTGCTGGCGGGCCAGCAGGTGGGAGATCTGATCGACATGGCATCCCTCAAGGAGATCACCGGTTTGTCGCGCAAATACGCCATTCCATTCTGCCTGCGCATGGAGGTGGATGGCTGGGTACGACGCGAGGAGAACGAGCGCCGGGTGCTGCGTTTGCCGCAGACTCAAGATGAGATGGAGCCGGTATGAGCGCCACCATCGCCCCCTCTGGCTCTGCCAATCCTGTGGCCAACCGGCTTCGCCGCGAATTTCACATCGACGGCATCGTACAGGGGGTCGGCTTTCGCCCCTTCGTCTATGGGCTGGCGCTGCGCCACGGCCTTGCCGGTTATGTGTTGAACGATGCCAACGGCGTCACCATCGGCGCCGAAGGATCGCCCGAGCAGCTCGCCAGCTTTGCCCGCGAACTGCGGGAATTGGCGCCGCCGCTGAGCCGTATCGATCATTTCAGCGAGCGGGAACTGCCCCTTGCTCATGATCCCGACTTCGGTGGCCAATTTAATAGCCAGTTTCGAATTAAAGCCAGCCAGCAGCAGAGCGCTGCCACGGTCGCCATCTCGCCAGATCAGGGGATGTGCGAGGCGTGCGCCACGGACGTGGCTAATCCGGCGGATCGCCACCATCGCTACCCCTTTACCAACTGCACCCACTGCGGCCCGCGCTACACCATTATTCGCCGCCTCCCCTACGACCGCCCCCACACTGTCATGGCCAGTTTTGCCATGTGCCGGCGTTGTGCGGCGGCCTATGAAAACCCGCTGGACAGACGCTACCACGCCCAGCCGGTGAGCTGCCCCGAGTGCGGGCCCCATCTCAGCTGGCGAAATGGCCGTGGCGATGCCTTGGCCGAGCGCGAGGATGCCCTGCAAGCGGCTGCTCGCGCACTGCAAGCGGGGGCGCTGATTGCGGTCAAGGGGATGGGGGGTTATCACCTGATGTGTGATGCCCGCAATGAACAGAGTGTTGCCAGATTGCGAACGCTCAAGCGGCGCGCGCGCAAGCCGCTGGCGGTGATGATAGGCTCCCTTGCCGAGGCCAAACTGCATGTCACCGGCAGCGAAGACGAGTGGAAGCTGCTCGCCTCTCAGGCCAGACCCATCACCTTGTTGCGCAAGCGCATTAACGATGATCGGCACTCAGAATCTGGACAGTCAGCCGCGCCGCTGGCCGAGGGGATCGCCCCCGGCATCCCCTACCTTGGGGTCATGCTCCCCTATACCCCGCTCCATCAGCTGCTGCTGGATGCCTGCGCCATGCCGCTGGTGGCCACCAGCGCCAATGGTCGCGGCAGCCCGATCCTTATCGAGTGCGAGGTGGTGGTCAGGGAGCTCGGCAGCGAGATTGACGGCATCCTGGATCATAACCGCCCCATCCTGCACCCGTGCGACGACAGTCTGGTGCAGTGGGCAGGCGGGCGACGCCAGACGTTGCGCCTCGCCCGGGGCTATGCCCCCTGCACCCCCAGCCTGAAAGAGGCGGTCAGGGTGCCGCTGCTGGCGGTCGGGGCGCAGCAGAAGAACCAGCTGGCGCTCGCCTTCGGCCGCCAGCGCATCTACAGCCCCTATATCGGCGATCTCCACAGCCTGCCGATGCAAGAGCACTTCGAGCAGACCCTGGCGACCTTTCGCGAACTCTACGATCTCAAACCCGAAGTTCTGGTCTCGGATCGCCACTCGGGCTATCTCAGCCATCAGTGGGCCAAAAGCTATTGCCAGGATCAGGGGGCAACCCACCTCGAGGTGCAGCACCATCACGCCCACCTGCTGGGGGTGATGGCCGAGCACAACATCACAGGCCCGGTGCTGGGTGTTGCCTTCGATGGCACCGGCCTTGGGGATGACGGCACCCTCTGGGGCGGCGAGCTGCTGCTGGCCGATGTTCAGGGATTTGAGCGGATTGCCCACCTCAAACCCTTCAAGCTGATCGGCGGTGAGGCGGCCATCCGTGAGCCGGTACGCCAGCTGCTGGGGCTGCTGTTTGAGTCATATGACGTGGAGCAGATCAGTACCCTCGATATTCCGTTGATCAAGCAACAGCCCCTTAAGCGGATCAGCAACCTGCACCAGCTCTGGCAGCTGGGTCGAAACACCCCTTACACCAGTTCCATCGGTCGACTGTTCGATGCGGTGGCGGCACTCTTGGGGGTGATCGATACCCCCGATTACGAGGGGGAAGCCGGGCTCCTGCTGGAGGCGGCAGCCTTGCAGCTCACCCCAGATGAACAGCCCTTGCCCCTCGCCTTTGATCTCAGCCAATCAGCGGAAGGGCCGCTGCATATCGAGTGGGCAGAGCTCATCAATACCCTTGTCAGCGAGCGGCGCCAAGGCACCTCCACCGCCCGCCTGGCCGCCGGTTTTATCCGCGCCATCAGCAATCTGGTTGTTGCCCTTGCCGAACGCTTACCCGGCTATCCGGTGGCGCTCGGGGGCGGAGTCTTTCAAAACCGGGTGCTGATGGACCAGCTTGTGCCCGCTCTCGAAGCGACCGGACGGCAGGTATTGACCAGCGAAACCCTGCCGCTCAATGACGGTGGCATCGCCGCCGGTCAGCTCTGGTTTGCCATCCACCATCTTGCCACGCACCAACCTGCAACAGCCGGTTGTACCACCTTGTCGGAGTCCTGAAATCCATGTGTCTATCCATTCCCTCTCAGGTGGTGCAGTTGCACCCCGAAGATAACTGCGTCACCGTCGACACCCTGGGGGTGCAGCGGCGCGTCAGCTGCATGCTGCTCGAAGAGCCCCTCAAGCTGGGGGACTATGTGCTGCTCCACATCGGCTTTGTGATGAGCAAGATTGACCAGGAGGAGGCGCAGGCCAGCCTCGAGAGCTTCCGCCAGATGGTTGCCCTGATGCCCAAACAGGATATCTTGCCATGCTGACACTCAATGATCTCTTTCAGGGCTTTCGCCAGCCCGAGGTGATCCGTGCCCTCGCCGCCCAGATCACCGAACTGGCCAAATTACTCCCCGAACCACTGCGGGTGATGGAGGTGTGTGGCGGCCATACCCACACCATCATGAAGTACGGCCTGCACCAGCTGCTGCCGGCCAGCATCGAGTTTGTCCACGGCCCCGGCTGCCCGGTCTGCATCATGCCCAAAGAGCGCATCGATCAGGCCATCGAGCTCGCCCGCCAATCGAACGTCATTCTGGTCACCCTGGGGGACATGGTCCGGGTGCCGGGCTCCAAGGGCACGCTGGCCCAGCAGCGCGCCAAGGGGAGCGATATCCGTCCGGTCTATGACCCCCTCGATGCCCTGCGTATCGCCAAAGAGAACCCGGAAAAAACCGTGGTCTTCTTCGCCATCGGCTTCGAGACCTCTACCCCGATGACAGCGGCGCTGCTGGCTGCCGCTGAAGCTGAGGGGGTCGAGAACCTCTTGTTTCATATCAACCATGTGCTGGTGCCCCCTGCCATTCATGCGGTGATGGCCGACGGCGTTGCCAAGGTGAACGCTTTTATCGGCCCCTCCCACGTCAGCGTCATCACCGGCGCCGATATCTACCTGCCCATCGTCGATCGTTATCAGGTGCCGGTGGTGGTGAGCGGTTTCGAGCCGGTGGATGTGATGGAGGCGCTCTTGATGATGGTGCGCCAGAAGGTGGAGGGTCGCTACGAGCTGGAGGTGCAATACAGCCGCGCCGTCACCGCCAGCGGCAATAAAGCCGCCCAGCGGCTGGTCGAGCGCTTTTTCGAGACCCGCGAGCACTTTCGCTGGCGAGGTCTGGGGGATATCAACGCCTCCGCCCTGCGCCTGCGCGATGCCTTTGCCAAGCGCGATGCGGAGCGTCACTTTGCGCTTAATCAGACTCCCATCGATGACCACAAGGCGTGCCAGTGCGCCGATATCCTGCGCGGCCTGGCCAAGCCAAACCAGTGCAAAGTCTTTGGCCGGGGCTGCACCCCGACCCAGCCCATGGGCAGCTGCATGGTCAGCTCCGAAGGGGCCTGCAATGCCTACTACCGATATATGGGGATCCAATGAGAGAAATTCAGTTAAGCCACGGCGGCGGCGGCGTCGAGATGAATCAGCTGATCAACCAGCTCTTCTTTCGCCACTTTGGCAACGAGATCCTGCTGCGCGGTGAAGATGCCGCCCATCTGCCGGTGAGCGGCCCCGTTGCCTTCACCACCGACAGCTTTACCGTCTCGCCGCTCTTCTTCGAGGGGGGCGATATCGGCAAGCTGGCCATCGCCGGCACGGTCAACGATCTCGCCATGATGGGGGCCAAACCCGAGTATCTGAGCGCCAGCTTTATCATCGAGGAGGGGTTCCCCTACGCCGATCTCGCCCGCATCGTCGAGTCGATGGCAGCAGAGCTTGCCAAAAGCGGCGCCCGCATCGTCTGCGGCGACACCAAGGTGGTGCCCAAGGGGGCAGCCGACAAGATCTTTATCAACACCAGCGGGGTCGGCACCTTCCCGCTGCCTGAGCAGAGCAGGGGCATCTCGGTACGCAACCTCAAGGCCGGTGACGCCATTCTGGTGTCGCGGGATATCGGCAGCCACGGCGCCTGCATCCTGATGGCCCGTGACGCCCTGCAACTGGGATCCGATCTCAAGAGCGACTGCACCACCCTCTGGCCGCAGGTCGAAGCGCTGCTGCAGGCTGGCATTACCCCTCACGCCCTGCGCGACGCCACCCGCGGTGGCCTTGCCGCTGTGCTCAACGAATGGAGCAGCGCCTCCGGCGTTGCCATCGAGCTGGAGGAGTCCGCCATTCCAGTGTGCGATCCGGTGCGCGGCCTGTGCGAGCTCTACGGTTTCGAGCCCCATGATCTCGCCAATGAAGGAACCATGGTGCTGGCCCTGCCTGCCGAACAGGCACAGGACGCGCTGGGCATCTTGCGGCAATTCAACCCAGCAGCCAGCCAGATCGGCGTGGTGCTGGCGAGCGATCGCCACAAGGTGATCCTCAACAACCCCTGGGGAAGCCGCCGCTATCTGGAGCTGCCGCAGGGGGAGCTGCTGCCGCGGATCTGTTGAGCGGCCATACCGTTCCGTCAATTACAGGGAGGAGTCACTGCTCCTCCCCATATCGGTTAAGGAGCCACCATGCACGAAATGTCTCTGGCCATGGCCGCCATCGATCTGGCAGCCGAACAGGCCACCCTGCGGGGCTTTAACAAAGTGACCGCCCTCTGGCTCGAGGTCGGCAGCTTCTCCTGCGTCGACCCGGACACCATTGCCTTCTGCTTCGAGGCGGCCGCCAAGGGCACTGCCGTCGAAGGGGCCCAGCTTCACTTTCAACACCAGGCGGCAGAGGCCTGGTGTTACGACTGCAACCAGACGGTCACCCTCACCGAGCGCGGGCAGGCCTGCCCCGAGTGTGGCGGATACAAATTACGAGTCGCGCAGGGGGATAGCCTGCGCATCACCGACATCGAGGTAAGTTGATATGTGTAGCGTATGCGGATGCGGCCAGGCGCGGATTGCCGGCCATGAGCACGATCATGAGCATCATCACGAACATGATCATAAGCACGACCATCATCATGCTCATGACGCCCATCACCATCATGATCACGAGCAGAGTGCGCCACGCACCCTGATCATTCACCACCACTATCACCATCAGGGAGATGTCCATCACCACTACCACGGGGTGCTGGCTCCCATAAGCCATGAGGGGCATGATCACCCGCATGAGCACCACCATGATCACCCCCACGACCATCATCATGATCATGCCCACTCTCATGACCACGGCCATTCCCACGCACATCCCCATGATCACAGCCATGACCATGACCATGACCATGACCATCAGCAGGGTGATCTGCACTATGGCAAAGGGGAAGCGGGACTGTCGGTGCCCGGCATGGGGCAGCGCCAGCTGATCGCCATCGAGATGGATGTGCTGGCCAAGAACAATGCGCTGGCGGCCCACAACCGCGAACACTTCGACGAGGCGGCCCAGCTGGTGCTCAATCTCGTCTCTAGCCCGGGTTCAGGCAAAACCACTTTGCTGTGCGAAACCTTGCGCCAACTGGCCGACAAACGCCCCTGCGCGGTAATCGAAGGGGATCAGCAAACCAGCGCCGATGCGGATCGCATTCGTGCCACCGGTGTCCCTGCCGTGCAGATCAACACCGGCAAGGGCTGCCATCTGGACGCCAAGATGGTCCACGACGCCTGCCACCAGCTGCCCGCCAATGAAGGGGGCATCCTCTTTATCGAGAACGTCGGCAATCTGGTCTGCCCCGCCAGCTTCGATCTCGGCGAGAAGTACAAGGTGGCGATCCTCTCCGTCACCGAGGGGGAAGAGAAACCCCTCAAATACCCGGACATGTTTGCCGCCGCCCAGCTGATGGTGATCAACAAGATCGATCTGCTGCCCTACGTCAGCTTTGACGTCGCCCGTTGCATCGAGAACGCCAAACGGGTCAACCCCTATATTCAGGTGATCCAGGTCAGCGCCACCACTGGCGAAGGGATGGATGCCTGGCTTAACTGGCTGGCCAGTGCCTGAACCGGTTAAACGCCGCTGATAACGGTAGAAAACAAGAGAGGGAGGCTGATGCCTCCCTCTCTTTTATCTGCGAATCTTGCCAACGGTTCTCCTTGTCCAGAATGGCCAGAGTTTCATACTCGCCCCCTCACCCTGGCCCTCTCCCCAGAGAGAGGGAACCGGTTCGTGGATGCTGGCAATATGCTCGAAATATTCACCCCCTGAGAGGGTCTGCGAGTATAACAACCAGCC
>NZ_QAJD01000158.1:0-502 GCF_003061465.1 Aeromonas sp. HMWF017 | reverse complement strand
CCAATACGTCCGTCGCAAGAGGCGCCTTACCAAAACGCAGCACCCGATGACAGATTTGGCGCAGCAGCGCCTGCTGATGGCTAAAAATCACCATGCCAAGCCCGCGTTGCTCGCACTCAATCATCAACTCCCGCCAGAGTTGACGCTGAATTTGCGGATCCAGCTGGGCGGTCACCTCGTCGGCAATCAGCAGACGGGTGCGGGGATCGAGGGCGCGCAGCAGCGCGATGCGGGCCAGCTCGCCACCGGAGAGCTGACCGGGTTTACGGCTGAGCCACGCAGGCTTGACCATAAAGCGGGCCAGCATGGCGTCATCGGGGCGCCACACATCCCACAACGCCTGCCCGGTGGTGCGGTAGGGATTGAAGGTGAGTTCGGGGTGCTGGGGCACCAGCTGGATGGGGTTATAGCCTTTTACCTGTTCAGGCACCGGCTGCCCATCCAGCAGGATCTGCCCGCCAGCCCCAACCGGTTGCCAACCGGCCAATACCCGCCCCAGCGT
>NZ_QAJD01000023.1:0-25148 GCF_003061465.1 Aeromonas sp. HMWF017 | reverse complement strand
GGGTGACAGCCTGCCGGTCTCCGCCTTCCCGCCGGATGGCACCTGGCCGGTCGGCACCACCCGCTGGGAGAAGCGCAACATCGCCAAGGAGATCCCCATCTGGGAGGCGGAGCTCTGTACCCAGTGCAACTACTGCGTCGCCGCCTGTCCCCACTCGGCCATTCGCGCCAAGGTGGTAGAACCCGATGCGCTAGCCGCAGCTCCCGCCACCCTCGATGCGCTGGATGTGAAATCCCGCGATATGCGCGGCAAGCAGTACGTGCTGCAGGTGGCGCCGGAGGATTGCACCGGCTGCAACCTCTGCGTCGAGGTGTGCCCGGCCAAGGATCGCAGCAACCCGGATCGCAAGGCGATCAATATGGCTTCACGGCTCGATCACCTCGACGCGCAGAAGGCCAACTACGACTTCTTCCTCGACCTGCCAGAGCGCAGCGCCGAGCAGCTGGAGCGCATCGACATTCGCACCTCCCAGCTCATCTCGCCGCTGTTTGAATACTCGGGCGCCTGCTCCGGCTGTGGCGAGACCCCCTACATCAAGCTGCTGACCCAGCTCTATGGCGATCGGCTGCTGATTGCCAACGCCACCGGTTGCTCGTCCATTTATGGCGGCAACCTGCCTACCACCCCTTACACCACCAACGCCGACGGGCGCGGCCCAGCTTGGGCCAACTCGCTGTTTGAAGACAACGCCGAGTTCGGACTGGGCTTCCGCCTCACCGTCGATCAGCACAGGGAGCGGGTGCGCCGTCTGCTGGCGAGCCTGGGCGACACCATACCGGCAGCGCTGCGCGAGGCGCTCGGCGATGCCACCCTGCCGGTTTCCGAGCAGCGGGCCCATATCCAGCAGTTGCGAGCGCTGCTGCAGGAGAGCCAGATCCCGGCAGCCCAAGAGCTGGCTCGCGATGCGGACTATCTGGTGGAAAAATCGGTCTGGCTCATCGGCGGCGATGGCTGGGCCTACGACATCGGTTTTGGCGGGCTCGACCATGTGCTGAGTCTGGGGGAGAACATCAATGTGCTGGTGCTCGATACCCAGTGCTACTCCAACACCGGCGGCCAGCAGTCGAAGGCGACGCCACTCGGTGCCATTACCAAGTTTGGCGAGCAGGGCAAACGCAAGGCGCGCAAGGATCTCGGGGCCAGCGTGATGATGTATGGCCACGTCTATGTGGCGCAGATCTCCCTCGGCGCCCAGATGAACCAGACGGTAAAAGCGATTCAGGAGGCGGAAGCCTACCCTGGCCCCTCGCTCATCATCGCCTACAGCCCCTGCGAGGAGCACGGCTACGACATGGCCGAGAGCCATGAGCAGATGAAGCAGCTGACCGCCACCGGCTTCTGGCCCCTCTACCGCTTCGATCCGCGCCGCGCTGACGAGGGCAAACTGCCGCTGGCGATCGACTCGCGGGCACCCAATGCCTCGCTGGCCGAGACCTTGCGCCACGAGCCCCGCTTCCAGCGGCTGGAGCGCCAGCTACCGGAAGTGGCCAGCCAGCTCTATCAAGAGGCGGAGCAGGAGGCCAATCGCCGCTTCGCCTGGCTGAGCCAGCTGGCAGGCAAGGAGAGTCCGGCGCAGGAGTAAGCCACGTATCGCTTGATGGCAGCAACCACGCTATTCGCCAAATAACAATCAGGGCTCCCCGCGGGGAGCCCTGATGCTAGCTATGGTGAGCCAATGTCGGCGCAGGCCAAATCAGGCGCTGATGGAGGCCAGCTCGTGGCGCTTCAACGCCAGCAGGGTGATGAGCAGCGCCAGCGTGGCGATCAATGCCATGCCGATATAGGTCGCGCTGAAGCCCGGGGCCAGCAGATCGGGGGCGAGCCGGCTCAGATCGCCACCGCTGCCGGCTGGCAGGCGGAAATGAAACAGCATGGAGCAGATGGCCACGCCGACGGCACCGCCGAGCTCCCGTCCGAAGTTGAACAGCGACATGCCGATGCCGCGATCCTGCCGTGGCAGGGCATTTTGCACTACTACCGAGAGGGCGGGCAGCACCAGACCGAGACCGATACCGGCAAACCCGAGCGCCAGTCTGACCCAGGCATCGAAGTGGATCTGCCACAGAGCCACTGCCGCGAGGCCAAAGCCCACCGCCACAAAGCTCTTGTAGTGACCGGTACGGCCAATCAGCTTGCCACCGACAAAGGCGCCGGCAGTGATGCAAATCATGAAGATGACCATGATGGCGCCGCTCTCGCTGGCGCTCATCCCCTTCTGCCACTGCATCTGCAACGGCAGATAGACCAGCACGGCAAACATCAGCAACTGGGAGAGCATCACCAGCAGCACGCTCACCAGATAGCCGGGCAACCGCGCCAGATGGGCGGGCAGGATGGGATCATGAGCCCGTCGTTCAATCAGAATGAGCAGCAGCAGCGCAACGCCCAGCGCAGCCGAGAGCCAGACGGCGGGCAGCGCCGCCTCCGGCGAGAGCAGCAACAGGGTGAGCGTGGTGACGGTAATCAGCAGACCCGCCCCCTTCCAGTCGAAACGACTGTGGCGACGCACGTTGAGCTGCTTGAGGTTGCGGTTGATGAGAAAGACCGCCAGTGCCCCGAGCGGCAGATTGATCCAGAAGATCCAGCGCCAGCTGAGCTGCTCGGTAAAATAGCCACCCAGCAGCGGGCCCGCGATGCTGGAGACCGCATAGACCGCCGAGATGTAGCCCTGATACTTGCCCACCTCCCGTGGCGGGATGGTGTCGGCAATCACGGTAAACGCGAGGGCAATCAGGCCGCCGCCGCCCAGTCCTTGCAACACGCGGGCCGCCAGCAGGGTCGGCAGATCCTGGGAGAGGGCACAAGCCACCGAGCCTGCCAGAAACAGGCCGATGCCGATGTTGAGCATCCGCACCCGACCAAAGAGATCGCTCAGTTTGCCGTAGAGGGGCAGCACGGCGGTGGCCGCCAGCAGGTAGGCGGTGACCACCCAGGTGAGGGCTGCACCGGCGTGCAGCTCGGCGCCGATCATGGGCAGCGGAGTAGTGACGATGCTCTTTTCCAGTGAACCGAGCGCGATCACCAGCGCCACACTGGAGAAAATGGTTTTGGGGGATATTTTAGAGGTCATAAGCGGACTCGCTGATCTGATATGCCAAAGTATCCGGCAATGAACGGATTATTGTCTCACAAATCAGCAAGAGAGAGAAAAAACCACGGCCGGCCATCCTCAACCATGAGGCCGATCCCACAATCCAGGTCCCCGATCTGCTAGCCTGCCCTATTTAGCCAAGGAGTCCCCATGAGCGAGCAGTACCGGTTTGATCACTACGATGCCCTTATTTTCGATATGGATGGCACTCTGGTTGATTCCATGCCCCTCCATCTGGATGCCTGGGAGCTCACCTGCGCCGAGTTCGGCATCCCCTTCGAGCGGGATCAGCTCTATCAGTACGGCGGCATTCCCACCCGCAAGATCATCGCCATGCTAGCCGAGCAGCAGGGGCTGACGGTGGATGTCGAGGCCTTTACCCGTCGCAAGATTGCCCTCTATATGGAACATATCGACAAGGTCAGCGTCTTTCCCAAGATGTGGGAGCTGGTCAGGCACTATCACGGCAAGGTCAAGATGGGGATTGGCACCGGCTCACCGCGCAGTCAGGCGGACTCCATCCTGAAAAACTCTGGGCTCGATGCCTATATCTCGGTGGTGGTCAGTGCCGATGATGTCACCAACCACAAACCGCATCCCGACACCTTCTTGCAGGTGGCCGAACTGCTCGGCGCCAATCCAGCCAACTGTCTGGTGTTTGAAGATACCCGGATCGGGCTTGAGGCAGGCAAGGCGGCAGGGATGGATACCGTACTGGTTATCGAAGGTGACCTGCACCAGCGCTAAACGGCTCAGGGGCAAGCAGGCAAACCGATAGGATGGTGCCATCACAGTGGCACCATTTTTTATTCAGGTGAGCATGGCGGCAGCGTCAGTGTCCGGACAGAGTTGCGATCGCAGCCGGAATAGCGGCAACCGTCAGACAAAGGGCGTTGGCGTTGGCCTCATCCTGTAGTGCCTGATGAGTGCGAAGCAGCTCAAGGGCTTCGGCAGGGGTATCTGCAAAGGTGGGGGCGGCGATGGCGGCAAATCCCTGTTCGACCAGTTGACGACGCTCATCGCTATAGCTGGGTGCATTGGCATCTAGATAGGTAAGCGCCTGACCCTGCTTGAAAAAGTGATAGTTAGGCATCGATTGGCCCCGCAAAAATAAAGCGCCATTCTACTCCTTTTTGCTCCGCCACCAGCGTCAATCTGTGTCGTCTCAAGTGATCTCGTTCACATTTTTATCAACAAATTTTCACCTGTCAGGCGCCATCCAAATCCCCTCTTCACACAACGTCAGACAACACCCGATACCCTCACTCTGCGCCAAACAAAACGCCTCCACAAAGGAGGCGTTGCGACTGAAACAGGGTGGCTCCCGTTACATGGCATTCGTCGATTCGAAGATCTTGTCCGCCGAGGCCTCGACAAAGCCCGGATAGAGCACACCATCGGCCTGCGGATAGCGCAGGGCAAACTCGTAGAAGCAGCTCGGGATGGTACGCACCCCATCGCTGAACGGCACCTCGGCTTTGTCCGCCATGGTGGAGGATTGCTCCAGCATCACCTGCGGGTCCCCTTTCACCTCGCCACCCACGCTGTTGAGCACGAAACCCGCCGCCTTGAGCGCAGTATTGACCTGATGGATGGTGTCGAAATCCTTCAACTTGTTGATATTGACCGTGAAGTGGTTGGCACGATAGCCCCATGCTGCCATCCATGCCGCGTACTCGCTCTCAGCCAGCAGGGTCTGATAATCGGCATAGGAGACCTGCCAGGGGGCACCGGTGTAGAGAAATGCCGGTGTATCGGTCAGATGATCTGGCACCTGATCGGCCAGCTTGTGGATGATGGCCTGGGCAGCCGGGGAGAGCTCTTCCACCTTCAGCTCACTGATAAACACCTTGGGAGCGTCCGGATCCTGATGCTCGAAGTGCTTGGCATAGAGCTTCTTGGCCTTGAAAACGTACTCGCCCTTCTGCTCGTAACCGAGCGCCAGGAAGTGGGCGGCCAGCTTCTCCAGCCCCAGCTTGGGCAGGTTGTAGGTACGAAACGCCACGTGATCGTTGACGATGGGCTCGCCGCCACCCAGCAGGGTGTGCACCTTGAGGGCGCTCGGGGTCACCTTGATGTAGTTGTCCCACAGATGGCTGAACAGGGTGTCGATATCCTTTTGCATCTCTCTTTCCTTTGATTGCGGGTACAGATGGGGGCACCGCTGGATGCCCCGTGTCGTTATCAGAAGCGCAGGCCGGGCGACAGTTGATCCGGCATGGCGGCCTTGCTGTCTTCAACGGAGGCAACTGGGTAAGCACAGTAGTCAGCAGCGTAGTAGGCGCTTGCCCTGTGGTTGCCGGAAGCGCCGATGCCACCAAACGGCGCGGCACTGGAGGCACCAGTAATGGGCTTGTTCCAGTTGACGATGCCGGCGCGGATCCGCTTGAAGAAGTGATTCCAGTCCGCCTCCTTGTCACCCAGCAGACCGGCCGAGAGACCATAACGGGTAGCATTGCCTTGATCGATGGCGGCATCGAAATCGTCATAGCGAATGAGTTGCAGCAGCGGGCCAAAGTACTCTTCGTCCGGCAGCGCGCTCACTGAGGTCACGTCGATAATACCCGGGGAGACAAAGCCTGTGCCCGCTTCCAGGTGCTTGAGGGTAAGCAGGCTCTCGCCACCGAGGCGCTGCAGGTTGGCTTGTGCCTCGACCATGCCCAGTGCTGCCTTCTCGCTAATCATCGAGCCCATGAACGGCTGTTCGGCGGCGTCATAGAGGCCGACCTTGATCTGGCCGACCACCTCGACCAGTCGCTTGACCAGGGCATCGCCGCGCTCACCGCGCTCGACAAACAGGCGGCGGGAGCAGGTGCAACGCTGACCCGAGGTGATAAATGCCGACTGGACGATGGCATGGACGGCGCCGTCGATGTCGCTCACGTCTTTCACGATCAGCGGGTTGTTGCCGCCCATCTCGAGCGCCAGAATTTTGCCCGGCTGACCGGCAAACTGCTGATGGAGGAAATGACCAGTGCGGGAGGAGCCGGTGAAGAAGAGGCCGTCGATATCGGGGTTGCCCGCCAGCGCCTTGCCAGTCTCGACCTCCCCTTGCACCAGATTGAGCACTCCCTTGGGCAATCCGGCCTCCTGCCACACCTTGACCATGGCTTCGGCCACCATGGGGGTCAGCTCGGAGGGTTTGAACACCACGGCGTTACCCGCGATCAGTGCAGGTACGATATGGCCGTTGGGCAGATGACCCGGGAAGTTGTAAGGGCCGAACACAGCCACCACACCGTGGGGCTTGTGACGGACAAACGCCTTAGCGCCCGGCATGGCATTTTCAACGGTGCCGGTACGCTCGTCGTGCGCACGGATGGAGATGGCAATCTTGCCCTGCATGGCGGCCACTTCGGTGCGGGTCTCCCACAGCGGTTTGCCTGTTTCGCGGGCGATGGTCAGCGCCAGCGCCTCTTTCTGCTCGCCGAGCAGGTCGGCATAACGGCGCACTATGGCCAGACGATCTTCAAGGCTCATATCCGCCCAGTGGTAGAAGGCGGCACGGGCGGACTTGACGGCAGCATCCACTTGCGCCGCACTGGCGGCAGCCCCCTGCCAGATCACCTCGTTCTTGGCCGGATCAGTTGACTCGAACGGCTTGCCTTCACCGGCAAGCCACTGACCGTCGATAAATTGCACTAACTGGCTCATCCATTCACTCCCTGTCGCTGGCAGGCAGCCGAGGCTGCCTGTCTGATAATCGGTTTGCTTGTCCTGTTTGCCTCAGTCGAGGTCAACCACCCGCACCATGTCGCCATCCTGCACCTTGAGTGCCGCCGCCATCTTGGGCGGGATGATGGCTTCGTGCTTGTCGAGATCGACCCGGATATTGCCGTAACAGGCGCGGTAATGTTCGAAACGGCTATTGCAGATAAGGTGGGTCTTGCCACCGATGGGTTCGCCCACCAGCACCCGCAGCTTCTTGCTGCGGCGCACGCTGCGGATATTCTTCACGTCGCACTCGACGGTGGGGCCCGCATCGAAAATATCGACGTAGCCACGGTTCACGAAGCCCTCGTCCTGCAGCATCTTGATGGCCGGGCGAGTCTTCTCGTGGGTCTGGCCGATAACGGCCCGCGCCTCTTTGCTCAGCAAATTGACGTAGATGGGGTACTTGGGCATCAACTCGGCGATAAAGCGCTTCTTGCCGATGCCGGTCAGATAGTCGACGGTAGGAAAATCCATCGAGAAGAAGTGAGTTTGCAGCCACTCGTAGAAAGGGCTGTGGCCGTTGGCATCGGAGACGCCGCGCATCTCGGCGAAGACGGTCTCGTCAAACAGCTCGGGGTGCTCGGCCATAAACAGAAAGCGGTGCTTGGAGAGCAGGCGGCCGTTGAGCCCCTCGCGGGCACATTCGCGCAAGAACAGGGTGCAGAGCTCGGAGTTGCCGGTGTAGTCGTTGGAGAGAGTCAGGGTTTCAACGACGTTGTAGATGCCGAGCTTGGGTGATGAGTGCACCACCTTGCCGATGTGGTAGTTGTAAAACGGCTGGGAGAGGCCAACCGCGGCATCGATGGCACAGGTACCGACCATCTCGCCGGTCTCCAGATCCTCGGCCACGAAGAAGTAGAGGCAGTCCCCCTTGCCGGCGGGCTTGTCGGAAAAAGTCTGGGTAGAGGCATCGATCTTGCGCTGCAGCAGCTCATCGTTGACGGGCAACGAGGTCATGCCGGTGCCGGACTCGATGGCGCAGGTCTTGAGCCCGGCAAAATCTTTTTGCTCGATGGGACGGATAACCAACATAAATGACAACTCCCTTTCATTGACGACAGGTGGGGGCCCGGCTCCTGCCGGGAGAGCTCCCCACCTCAATTTGGAATCAGGCGTTAACCACCTGGGCAACCGCCTTCTCGAAGCGGGCCAGCCCTTCTTTGATGTCCGCTTCCGGGATCACCAGTGAAGGGGCAAAACGAACCACGTTGGTACCAGCCACCAGTGCCATCAGCCCCTGATCGATGGAGGCCAGCAGGAAGTCGCGCGAGCGCCCCTTGTAGGCTTCGCTCAGGGCCGCGCCCAGCAGCAGACCCTTGCCGCGGATCTCGCTGAAGCAGTGGTATTTGGCATTGATGGCCTCAAGCCCCTCGCGGAACAGCTGCTCGCGCTGCTTGATGCCCGCCAGCACTTCCGGGGTATTGATCACGTCGATCACCGCTTCGGCGACCGCACAGGCCAGCGGGTTGCCGCCGTAGGTGGAGCCGTGAGTGCCCACTTTCAGGTAAGAGGCGATTTCGTTGGTGGTCAGCATGGCGCCGATGGGGAAACCGCCACCCAGCGCCTTGGCGCTGGTGAGGATGTCCGGCGTGACGCCCAGACCCATATAGGCATAGAGATCACCGGTCCGGCCGACGCCGGACTGCACTTCGTCATACACCAGCAGGGCATTGTGTTTGTCGCACAGCTCGCGCACCCCTTTGGCAAACTCGTCGGTAGGACGAATGATGCCCCCCTCCCCTTGCAGCGGCTCCATCACCACGGCGCAGGTGTTGTCGGAGATCACCTCGGCCAGCGCCGCCAGATCGTTGTAGGGAACATGGGTAATGTCACCGGGCTTGGGCCCGAAACCATCGGAGTAGGCTGCCTGGCCACCGACGCTGACGGTAAAGAAGGTACGACCGTGGAAGCCCTGATTGAAGGCGATGATCTGGGTCTTCTGCTCGCCAAACTTCTCGATGGCGTAGCGGCGTGCCAGCTTGAGGGCAGCTTCGTTCGCTTCGGCGCCTGAGTTGCAGAAGTAGACCTTGTCGGCGAAGGTGGCGGCGACCAGCTTCTTGGCCAGACGCAGGGCCGGCTCGTTGGTCATGACGTTGGAGAGGTGCCACAGCTTCTCGCCCTGGGTTTTCAGGGCCTCGACCAGCTTGGGATGACAGTGACCCAAACCGTTGACGGCGATGCCACCGGCGAAGTCGACATACTCGCGCCCTTCCTGATCCCAGACACGTGACCCTTCACCACGCACCGGGATGATCTTGGCGGGCGCATAGTTGGGAACCATCACTTCATCAAACACTTCACGTGTCACTGCCAACAACTCTGACATATAGCTCTCCTTCGATTCGGCGACAGAATAATCCACCGCCCAAAAGTTAAATCCGTGTAAACGTGACGGGATTATCACAGAAATAAAGTAAAAAGTCTGTAACAAGACGGCCTATAAGGAACAATGTTCGATTGCTCTTGAGATTTTAGGCAACCGCATTGCATAACGACTCAGGGGGGCTTGGCAAGAGATAATTTGGGCAGGAGAGGGGGTGAATAAAGTGTCAGGGAAATTTTTTTTGCCTTCTCTCGAACTTGAGAAGGCGATCACAACTTTTTATGAACGCGCCAGAAAGTTGGCCAGCAACTGATGGCCCTGCTCGCTCAAAATACTCTCCGGATGGAACTGAACACCCTCGATGGGGAGCGTCTTGTGGCGCAGCCCCATGATCTCGTCAAACGAGCCATCGGCATGCTCGCTCCAGGCGGTGATGTCGAAGCAGTCGGGCAGCGTGTCGCGCTCCACCACCAGCGAGTGGTAACGGGTCACCCGCAGCGGGTTGTTGAGCCCCTTGAACACCCCCTCATGGCGATGGTGGATGAGCGAGGTTTTGCCGTGCATTACCTGACGGGCACGCACTACGCGGGCACCGAAGGCCTGCGCCAGCGACTGATGACCGAGACAGACGCCGAGAATGGGCAGCTTGCCAGCAAAGTGGCTGATGGCATCGAGAGAGACCCCCGCCTCATTGGGCGTACAGGGACCGGGAGAGATCACCAGAAAACGGGGGGAGAGCTGCGCTATGGCATCGAGCGTCAGTTCATCATTGCGCTTGACCACAACCTCTTGTCCCAGGGCGCCGAAATATTGCACCAGGTTCCAGGTAAAAGAGTCGTAGTTATCGATCAACAACAGCATGAGATAACCAACAGCGGAGAATTAACGATCGAGATAACGACCCTGTTCCATTTCCCGTTCACGCTGACACTCGGCCAGATAGATGGCGGCAGCAACGGCAGGGGTTTTATGGTGCTTGTCGATGGCATTGGAGACCATCAACTGCAGGGTATTGAGGTTTTTCGCCTTGCGAAATTTACGTAGCCAGTGACCTTTGTCACTCAGCTCTTCAGCAGAAATAGTTGGTTGAACAGGCATGCTTTCTCTTGGGGATATTACCCAGGTTGAAATAAAGAAATTAAACAAAATAGCCGGGCAGAAAATAAAGAAAGCCAGGCAAATACCCAGCTCTCTTCTACTACACCTTCCCAGTATGTCAGGCTCGAGGAACGAAGCCGACTACATCATATACGCTGGTCAGGGTTTTTTCAGCTCTTTCGCGCGCCTTTTGTGCGCCTTCTGCCAGAATCGCGATCAGATGGGCCTCATCCTGACGCAACTCGTGGAAACGGGCCTGGATCGGTTCCAGTAGAGCAACCACTGCTTCGGCGGTTTCGGTCTTGAGGTGACCGTACATCTTGCCTTCGAAGTGCTGCTCCAGCTCGGGGATGGAGCGGCCTGTCACGCCGGACATCAGGGTCAGCAGGTTGGAGACACCTGGTTTGTTTTCCGGGTCGAAACGCACCACCGCCGGCTCGTCGGAGTCGGTCACCGCACGCTTGATCTTCTTGACGATCTGCTTGGGATCTTCCAGCAGGCCGATGAAGTTGGCCTCGTTGTCATCCGACTTGGACATCTTCTTGGTCGGATCCTGCAGGCTCATCACCCGTGCCCCTTCGGTCGGAATGAAGGGCTCCGGCATGGTGAATACCTCACCATAGAGGTTGTTGAAACGGGTGCAGATGTCGCGGGTCAGCTCCAGATGCTGCTTCTGGTCGTTGCCGACCGGTACCTGATTGGCCTGATAGAGCAGAATATCAGCGGCCATCAGCACCGGATAACCGAACAGGCCGACGTTGACGTTGTTCTCGAAACGGGCGGACTTGTCCTTGAACTGGGTCATGCGCGACAGCTCACCCATCTGGGTGTAGCAGTTAAGGATCCAGCCCAGCTCGGCGTGCTGCGGCACGTGAGACTGGATGAAGACGGTGCTCTTCTTGGGATCGATACCGACCGCCAGATAGAGGGCGGCCGCATCCAGACAAGCCTTGCGCAGGGCAGCCGGGTCCTGGCGAGTGGTGATGGCGTGCAGGTCGACGATGCAGTAGAGGCAGTCGAACTCATCCTGCATGTTGACCCACTGACGCAGGGCCCCCATGTAGTTGCCGATGGTCAGTTGACCGGAGGGTTGCGCTCCGCTCAATACGATTGGTTTAGTCATGAGAGTGTTAATCCTTGTTATTCAGCCAGCCCAGCTGCGCTATTAGACCAAAAGTGCATCGAGCTGGGCAAACTGCTCGAATACCCAGTCTGGATGGGAGTCGGCGATGGGACGGCCATAGTTGTAGCCGTATGTAAGACCCACCACCTTCATGCCGACCGCCTTGGCCGCCAGCACGTCATTTTCGGAGTCGCCCACCATCAGGGTGCGAGCGGGGCTCACCCCCAACTCCTGGCAAGCGCGCAGCAAGGGCTCCGGGCTCGGCTTCTTGACCGGCACGCAGTTGCCGCCAAGCCAGAGTTCGAAGCAATCGCTGATGCCAAGGGCATCGAGGATAGGGGCCACGAAATCGCTCGGCTTGTTGGTAACGATCGCCTGCTTGTAGCCCAGGCTTTGCAGGCGGCGCAGACTCTGCGCCACCCCGTCATACATCGCCAGCCCTTGCAGCAGGCAGGCGTTGTAGTGCTGGAAAAAGATCGGGCGGGCCTTGGCAAACAGCTCGGGATCGGCCTCGCGATAGGCGAGCGCTCGCTGGATCAGCTTGTCAGCCCCGTTGCCGACCCAGGTACGGATAACCGCTTCATCAGCTTGTTCCAGACCCAGATCAGCCAGAGTCAGATTGACCGCCAGCGCCAGCTGGGCGGCACTGTCAATCAGGGTGCCGTCCAGATCGAACAGCACCAAATCAAATGCGCGCTCAGCGTGTGACATGAGCCAGCTCCGCACGCATCTTGTCGATCACCGCCATGTAGTCAGGCTGGCTGAAAATGGCCGAGCCGGCGACAAACATGTCGGCGCCCGCTTCGGCGATCTCGCGAATGTTGTCGACCTTCACCCCGCCATCGATCTCGAGGCGGATATCGCGGCCGCTCTCGTCGATCAGACGACGCACCTGACGCAGCTTGTCGAGGGTGCCGGGGATGAAGCTCTGGCCACCGAAGCCCGGGTTGACCGACATCAGCAGGATCACGTCCAGCTTGTCCATCACATACTCGAGGCTGGAGAGCGAGGTAGCAGGATTCAGCACCAGACCCGCCTGGCAGCCCATCTCCTTGATGAGGCCCAAAGAGCGATCAACGTGATCGGACGCTTCCGGATGGAAGGTGATGAGGGAAGCACCGGCCTTGGCAAAATCGGGAATGATGCGATCCACCGGCTTGACCATCAGGTGCACGTCGATGGGGGCCTCGATACCGTAGTCACGCAGCGCCTGACAGACCATGGGGCCAATGGTCAGGTTGGGGACATAGTGGTTGTCCATCACGTCGAAGTGAACCACGTCGGCACCGGCAGCCAGTACCTTGGCTACATCGTCACCCAGACGGGCAAAATCGGCAGAGAGGATCGAGGGGGCAATCAGAAAGTCTTTCATCAGCATCATCCATTGGCAGCCAGGGAGAAAAAGCGGCGCAATTTTAACGTAAAAGGCGGGCGAAAACGACTCGAATGCGGGGTAAATGGGGCAATCGCCTCCCCTCCCCCAGCCACCCGGGTTTTGGGGCATCGGCACAGGCGCGGACTTGCCCATAAAAAACGGCGCCCCTGGGCGCCGCATGGTCTGTTACGTCAGCGGCAGCAGTTCACTGTCGCTGGGATAGTAGCCCTGCTCCGGTTCGATTCCGGGCGGATAGAGCGCCAGCAACTCGGCGACCTTGTTGCGGGTGCCGCCGTTGCGACTGATGGTGCGTTTGACCAGGATCTCGTCGAGGCGGGCACCGCGATAAAGCTCACGAGTCAGCTCGATATCGTGGTTGCTGATCAGCACCGGCACCCCTTTGTGAGCGGCTGTGTGACGGGCCAGTCGCGCCAGGATCGCCTGATCATCCAGGGTAAACCCACCGGAGGCATAGGTGGTGAAGCTCGCCGTAGTGGAGAGCGGCGCATAGGGTGGATCACAGTAGATAACCCAATCCTCTTCGGCACGCTTGATGGCATCGGCGTAGCTCTCGCAGATAAAGGTCGCCTTCTGCGCCTTTTCGGCAAAGGCCCACAGCTCTTTTTCCGGGAAATAGGGCTTCTTGTAAGAACCGAACGGCACGTTGAAGCCGCCCTTCTTGTTGTAGCGGCACAGTCCGTTGAAACCGTGACGGTTGAGAAACAGGAACAAGAGTGCCCGCTCGAAGGTGGTCTCGGTCTGATTGAACTGGGTACGCAGCCGGTAATAGGCCGCCTTGTGGTTGTGCTCTGCCACAAACAGCTTGCGCGCCTCGGCAATGAAACTGTCCGGCGTCAGCTTGAGGTGGTTGTACAGGCAGATCAGATCCGGATTGATGTCGTTGAGCACATACGCGTCGTAGTCGGTGTTGAGAAACACAGACCCAGCCCCGACGAAGGGCTCCAGCAACACACGCCCGGCCGGCAGGCGCTCGGCGATCTCTTCAACCAGGGAGTATTTTCCCCCGGCCCATTTTAAAAAAGCGCGTGTTTTTTTCATGGAAATCCGGTGTGTAAGAAGGCAAGACCCAAAAAGGGGGACGATTCTACCCCCTTATCCGGTATCAAGGCTATTGCTTCAGCTCTTTTTGTACCTGTGCAAACGACTTGGGCCAGGGCTGACCTTTCAGCAAGGCTGGCGGAAGCTTGCGAATGGCACTCTTGGCCTGGGTCAGACCGGCATAATCCCCTTGCAGCACCACATACCAGGGGCTGCCACGGAATTTGGTCTGATAGACCCAGACCTTGCCCGCCAGACCATGCTCGGCAACAAATTGATCCACCGCTTTGGTGTTGCTCGCCCCCATCAGCTGAACGCTGTAGTGGTTGCGCGGCTTCTTGTTCAAGGTGGCGACCGGTGTCAGGGCCACCTTGGGTGCAGGCGCGGCAACCGGCTCGTTGCTGGCAGTTTTGGTGGCAGCAGCAGGCGTTGCGGTTGTCACCGGATTCTGTGCCTTGGCGGTACTGGCTGGCGCCGTGGTTGCGATTGCACCACTGGGGGTTGCGCCGTTCGGGACCTTGCCGGTCAGCTCGTCCACCACGTCAGTAGGCAGAGCGCCGCTCACCTTGGGTTCGGTCATCAGCTTTTGCACGACCTCGTCAGAGATCACCACCCGACGCCCTTCGTAATTGGTTGATTCGGTGGTCACGGTTTCGCTCTCCACCGATTTGGGCAGCACTTTCGCCTCCGGCTGCCAATCCTTCACTACCCCGTTGGGATTGCTGGCTGCATCACTGTTTTGCGCGCCTTGTGCAGCGGAATCTGTATTCGAACCGCCAGCGGTGAGGGGATCGCCTCCCGCTACCGGGATCGGCAATGCCGTGTTCTGCGCCGGATCCTGCAGCGCCGGTTTGCTTTCATTGTCAAACAGCGCAGGCAGCAGGTAGCTCAGCGCCAGCAGGCCGCCAGCGACCAGCGCGATAGCAGTGGCAATCTTCTTGACAGGCAACTCCGCCTGACGCTTCTTGGGCCTTCTGTCGGTCATGATATCCTCCAGTAACTGCATGATGGTGGACGGATGTCCGTTCGCCGTTTTCAGGATCTCCTCCACTTGCGGCTTGGGCAAGAGGGTCGCCGGGATCTTGAGCTCTTTGGCTTTCTCATACAAGAAGATGCGCTGCTCGGGCGGGCTCAGGGGCGGCACCTCCAGCTCAAGGGCTGGCATGGCACGCCCTTTGAGCTGCGGTCGTTGGGTACGACACCAGACGTCACTGCCCGAGACGATAATGGCCAGCTGATGGGGCGCCGCCAGGGTATCGTTATGACGGATGATCGCCCACAACTCTCCCAGCAATTCGGCTGGCAACTGATCAGCCCGCTCTATCAGCAGCAGCAGGGTGGCAGGCTTGCTCCCCTCCAGCATGCGAAAGAAGCTCTCTGCCAGGGCATCCTGTGGATTGAACAGCGGGCGCGCCACCACCTGTGGCAGCAACAGCTGACGCACATCCACCATCTTCATGGCAGGCGTGCCGATCAGGCTCACCACCCGCACTTTTTCCGGCAACACGCCGAGCAGGGATTCGCACAGGGTACCGCGACCACAACCGGGTTTACCGGAGAGAAAAATGAAAGGGTGATTGAATTCAATCAGATGCAGCAGCCGGTCAACCAGCTGCCGCTGGGAAGGAAGTTTTAGCAGTTTATTCGTCACGACCAGACTCGATCACCGCCAGCAACTCGGCATCGGACACATCCCCCACCACCTGCGCATGGCCGATGCCAACCGGCAACACCAGACGCAGCTTGCCTTCCAGCACCTTCTTGTCACGGCGCATATGGCGAATAAAGGCGGCGAAATCCATCTCGGCAGGTGCATGAATGGGCAGATTGGCGGCCAGCAGCAGGGCGCGCACTCGCGCAACGTCCGCTTCGCTCATATCGCCACGGGCCTGCGCAGTCCAGGCAGCCAGCATGGTGCCGGCGGACACTGCCTCACCGTGCAGCCAGTTGCCATACCCCTGCTCGGCCTCGATGGCATGACCAAAGGTGTGACCCAGATTGAGCAGCGCACGGACGCCGTGCTCGGTCTCATCCTGACCAACCACATCGGCTTTGATCTCGCAGCAGCGTTTGATGGCGTAAGCCAGCGCGGCAGGTTCCAGCTGTTGCAGACGCACCATGTTCTGCTCCAGCCAGCTGAAGAAATCAGCATCCCAAATGATGCCGTACTTGATCACCTCGGCCATCCCTGCGGCAAATTCGCGGGCTGGCAAGGTACTCAGACATTCGGTATCGATAACAACTTGTTTGGGCTGATAAAAAGCCCCAATCATGTTCTTGCCGAGGGGGTGATTGACCGCGGTTTTACCGCCGACAGAGGAGTCAACCTGGGAGAGCAGGGTGGTCGGGATCTGGATAAAAGGAATGCCACGTTGATAGCTTGCTGCCGCAAAGCCCACCACATCCCCGATCACGCCGCCCCCCAGAGCGATCAGTGTCGTATCGCGCCCATGGTTGGTTTCAAGCAGAGCAGACATGATCTGCTCAAAGGTCGCCAGGTTCTTGTACACCTCGCCGTCAGGCAGGATCAGGTGTTCAACCTGAAAACCCGACAGCAGAGCGGCTACCCGTTCAAGATAAAGCGGAGCAACGACCGTGTTGGTCACTATCATCACCCGCTTGCCCTTGATGGTCGATACCAGCGCCTCGGGGCGCTGCAACAACCCGGCAGCTATCTCGATGGGATAGCTGCGTTCACCCAGTTCGACCTTCAACCGTTCCATGGACGTCCTCTAGATTACATACCGATCAGCTTTACAATTTGATTGGCAACGATTTTTGCGCTCTGGTCATCGGTGTGCACAACAAAGTCGGCAACCTCTTCATACAGGGCATTGCGCTCTTGTGCCAGACGTTCCAGCACTTCGCGTGCCGGTTCTTCGGTCTGTAGCAGAGGGCGGCGTTTGTCTCGCTGTGTGCGCGCCAGCTGCTTTTCGATAGTGGTTTCGAGGTAGACCACGATGCCACGAGCAGACAACTTGTTGCGGGTTTCGCGACTCTTGATGGCACCGCCACCCGTCGCCAGCACGATACCCTGCTGCTCTGACAATTCGCCGATCACCTTCTCTTCGCGAATCCGGAAACCTTCTTCGCCTTCAACATCGAACACCCAGCCGATATCAGCACCACTGCGGCGCTCAATCTCATGATCTGAGTCGAAAAACTCCATATGCAGTTGTTCTGCCAGATGTCTACCTATGGTGCTCTTGCCCGCACCCATGGGACCTATCAGGAAAATATTGCGTTTCTCAGCCATGTCTTTTCGTTAGTAATTACAAACTGTACGACCCCGATGAATACTGGATCGGGGTACCTATGAACCTTATCTTGCGATGGATCAGGAGGGGGATTATCTCAATAGATATCGGGACTGGCAACCGCAGCCCTTACGCCCCAGCCTCATTGGGGCGTAAGGTTATATGTGTTTTACCTTCACATGTAAAGCATTCAGAAGGCGTCGGTGACTATCTTGGGCGTCACGAAAATCAACAATTCCCGCTTTTTGTTCTCGCTGGTGGTCTTGCGGAACAAGGCCCCCAATCCGGGAATATCACCCAGCAGCGGCACCTTGGTCACATCGCTCTTGATGGTCTGCTGATAGATGCCGCCCAACACCAGGGTCTCGCCATTGTTCACCAACACCTGAGTGGTGATGGACTGGGCGTTGATGGAAACCGCATCACCGGTACCGGTCGGAACCGTTTCACCCTTGGTATCCTGGGTCACGGTCAGGTCAAGAATCACCCGATTGTCAGGGGTGATCTGCGGGGTAACCTTCAGGCTCAATACCGCCTTCTTGAAGGTAACCGAGGTAGCGCCGCTGGAAGAGGACTCCACATAGGGGATCTCGGTACCCTGCTCAATCAATGCCGGTTTCTGGTTCGCCGTGGTCACGCGCGGACTGGCGATAATCTCGGCCTTGCTCTCTTTTTCCAGCGCCGACAACTCGAGATCCAGCAAGGTGCCATCAGCCAAACGGGCAACCTGGAAGGCCAAAGTACCGGCGGCATTGGTCACCGGCAGGTTGACGTTCAACCGATCGTCTGCTGATGGCCGAGGGCTGGGATTAATCGCAGAACTGCCGTTGTTGTTACCAGAGCCATCATTCCCCTCGATGGAGCCGGACGTACTGTTGCCATGACCATCATTCTTGGTCACTCCCCACCGCACCCCGAGCGCTTCATCAAAGCCGTCATCAATGGTCACCATCCGCGCCTCGATAACCACCTGCTTGACCGGAATATCGAGAATATCGAGCATCCGTTTGATGCTGCTGATGACATCGGCGGTATCTTTGACCACCAGCACGTTGGTTCGCTCGTCCACGCTCACCGCACCACGCGGTGAGAGCAACTTGGTACTTTCGGAAGAGAGCAGGGCCGCCACTTCCGAGGCCTTGGCATAGTTTATCTGCAGATATTCGGTATAGAGCTGCGCCAAATCTGCAACCTGATTGCGGCTCTCAAGTTGCTGCTTCTCGCGTGTTGCGATCTCTTCCGCTGGTGCCACCAGCAGAATGTTGTTGTCCAGTCGTTTATCCAGACCCCGCACTTTCAAAATAATGTCGAGCGCCTGCTCCCACGGCACCCCATCCAGACGCAGGGTAATATTGCCTGATACCGAATCTGTGGTTACCAAGTTAAGGTTGTTGAAATCGGCGATCAGCTGCAACACGGTACGGACTGGAATATCCTGGAAGTTCAATGAAATGGGTTTGCCCTGATACTGCTTGGATGCCGTGGCCGTCGTCCGCTTTTTCACCTCGATAATGAAGAGCTTGTCAGCCTGATCGTAACGGTAATCAAACTGACCATTGATCGACAGTTCAAACAGGGTATCACTGCCCTGCCGGGAGACTTCAACCTGAGAGACCGGCGTTGCAAAATCCTGCACGTTGATCAGATTAAGCAAACCATCCGGTACCCGAGTACCATGAAACTTGGCCAGTACGGTCTGGCCGCGGCTGCTCACATCAACAGCGGCTGAGCTGTTATCCAGCGTAACCAGAAACTCCCCCTGGCCATCTTTGCCACGACGAAAATCCACACCGGTCACCGAGTTGAAATAGGCACCGCCCCCACTGCTCTGATAGTTGTTAAGCACCGGCTTGCTGGCAGGCTGTGTTGCTGCCGGCGTTGTCACGGGCGCAACAGGCATCGACCGGGAAACGACTTGAGGATTGAGCAGCGCTGAAGGAGAGGGTGTGGCCACCATCGCAGAGGGCGCTGGCACAGGAGTAGCCGAGGTTGTGGGCGCAATCAGGGCGCTCTCACCATTGATGAGCCCGGAAGAGGCCCCCTCGCCCAATGACACCAGTAATTTGTTCCCCTGTTGCTGCACCTGATAGGGAGCAAGCTGATCGAGTGCGATCTTGATATCCAGACCTGCGCCCTTACCCTCAACCTTGATATTATCTACCCCCAGGCGCTGGATCGGCAGCGGGTTCACTTTCAGCGCCCCTACCGCACCGGGAACATGCAACAACAGCTGATTGGGTTGGTAAGAGAGACGATCGGTAAAGCCCGTGACTGGCTCACTAAAACTGAGCTCCACCAGCAATTGATCGGCAAGCAGCGGATTGACTTTGATCTCCTGCAGGGTTGCCACTGCCCACGCCTGACTGAGGGCGCTGGCGCAAAACAGCAAAGCCACTTTGGATACACTCTCTATTGTTGTTCTCATTGCTGTTCGTCCCTGATTATTGTTTTTCTTGCACATTGGCCATTGCCAACTGGGTTTCTCTTGTTACCCAGCACCCCTTCCCGTCCGGAATGGTTTCCAGCAAATCCACGGCAGTGTCAGTGATCTTGATGACTCGGCCCTGATCAAGCCCCATATACTGGTTGAGTCCGACCCGCATCGATTTGCCATCCGGGGTGCTGATCAAGGCCCACAACTGACCCGCCTTACCCAAAGAACCATGCATCGACAGACTGGCCAGCGAATAATTTTCCAGCACCTCTTTCTCACGATCCATCAGGGTCTGAGCACAATCCGGCTGGGCCTTGGCAGTGCTTGTACTTCCGACCGTCGCCTCAGGCTGGGGAACCATGAAGGGGCTGCGCAACTCGCGTTGCTGGTAGTGCATAGGGGCAAAAGGCTTCAGCTCGGGCAAGGGCTCGATAGGTATGGGTGGCCTTGCTTTGGTCTGGGCAACATAGCTATCCATGTCCTCCTGGCCACCACACGCCGCCAGCAAGAGGGCAGGCAACAACCAGCAGATGCGTCTCATTGTTTCGGCTCCACTGTTTTACCGTTGTATTTGTAGGTCTTGGCCAGCATCGACATCGAAATCAGCTCCCCTTCATCCTTGCTCTGACCCAGAGTGAAGGAATCAAGGATGACGATACGGGGCAAAGCGGCCATGTCAGCGGTGAACTTGCCAATTTCATGGTAAGTGCCCACGACTTCGATACGCATTGGTAGCTCGGTTGAAAACTCGTGCTTTACCTCGGGTTCCCAGTTGATCCGGTTCAATTTCAAGCCGTTGTCGGTAGCAATAAAGCTGATATCGTCCAGCAGACCGGCGACCTCATGGGTATTGGGCAACTGCTTGAGCTGGGTATCGACCAGTTGCTCAAGCTGAACCATTTGCGCCTTGTATGCCCCCAGGTTGGCAGCCAGCATCGCCTTGCTTTCAAACTGGGCTTTCAGTTCGGTCTCTTTCCCCGCTTCCTGAGTCAAACTGGTCAGTGAGTTGGCAATCACGTAGTAGTAGATGGCGCCGCCGGTCAACACGCAGCAGAAAAAGATGAAGACCCCTTTTGCCCATTTTGGCCAGCTTGCTATGTCATTGATATCCAACTCGTTGAGTTGCTGAAGGTTCATTGTTGCTCCTTGGCCACATTCCCTGCAGCCGCAGCATTGTTGGCGATCAGGAACATCATGGAAAACTGGCTCAATGACACTGGCGCAACATCAGCCGCAAAAATAGTGCTTATCTTTGCCTGACCCAGCCAGCCGGAACCATCAATCCGCCGCATCATGCTGGCCACCCGACCATAGGCTTCGGTCTTGCCATTTACATCAATAATATTGTTCTGCATCGAGAGGGTGTTGAGGTAAACCCCGTTGGGCACCAATGAAGGCAGCTGATTGAAGAGGCGGACGGGCACATTGCGGCGCATCTGCAACTGCTCGATGAGCTGCATCCGATCGATCAGTTCCTTGCGACGCTCTTTGAGCAGACGGATCTCCCCCAGCTGGGCATCCAGAATAGTCATCTCCTGAACCAGCCGCTGGTTGCGCTGCTGCTGGGCGACGATTTGGCGATCAACCAGCCAGTTGGCAAAAAATCCCAGCGCGACCGTGGCCAGCACAAAAATCCCCAGCAAGGCCCCGAACTGTTTCTTTTGGCGCTGGGCCCGGGCTTCACGCCAGGGTAGAAGGTTTATATTTGACATGGTGTGAAACTCCTAAGAGCCAACCCGAATGCCGTCATATATTTAGCACCATGTACCAGCTCGGCCTCCCCTTTCGGCTTGCCAAACAGGGCGAACAGATCCGGGTGCAACACCTCGCAATTAACCTCTTCTTTTACCTGTACCAACAAACCGGGTAGCAGACTGCCTCCCCCCGTCAGCACCAGTTTTGCGATGTCGCGATAACCGGATGAACTGCAAAACAGCTGGATATTGCGCCGCACTTGCTGCAGCAGCGAGTTGATGTGGGGCATCAGCACATCCAGCTCATGGTCAACAGGCAAGGTACCTTTGGTTTTAGCCTGCTCAGCTTCATCCAGCGTCATGCCATAAAAGGAAGAGAGCGCCTGGCTGTACTGATCGCCACCGAAGTTCTGCAAGCGGGAGTAGATCACCTCCCCCTTGACCAGCGCCGCAAAGGTCATGGCACTGGCGCCAATGTCGATCACCCCGATTGGCCGTTCACTCTCCTGCAGTTCGGGCAGACAGGCCACCACGGCACGGCCCAGCGCATGGGCGCCCACATCCACCACCTTGACGGCAATACCGGCTTCGGCAAGGGCGCTGACCCGGCCGTTGACACTCTCGGTGCGGGCTGCGCTCAGCAGCACATCCTGACGATCTTCACTATTGTTGGTGCTCAGCACCTCAAAATCGAGACTCACTTCATCGAGGGGGAAGGGAATGATCTGCTCGGCCTCCAGCTGCACCTGATTCTCCAGCTCCTTGTCGCTGAGGCGGGCATCAATCTGGATCACCTTGGTAATCACGTTGGAACCGGTCACCGCAGTGGCGGCATAGTCGCTGTGAGTTGGAATAAGACGCTTGAGGCTCTTGAGAGATTGGCTGACACGCTCGATATCCTGCAATTGATAGTCAACCAGCGTCCCTTTCGGGGTCGCAATATCTGCAACAGATTCGAGATGAAGCTTGCCGGGTCGGCCACTGAGGGTAACGGCCTTGATGGTCTGGCTGCCGAAATCAATGCCCACCAGAGGGAGGAGGGATCCCTTGTTAAAAAGCCCAAACATATACACATCCATGCGTTATTTGGTTTTATTCCTGAACAGAGTGTAGGACACCCGAATCAGAGGAGTGCTTTACTCATCCTAAATGCTCTAACTATCAATGTCATAAAGTTTATACCGAAAAGTGACCCATCTCGCTTTCTTCGTGGCAAGTGGCCCTCCTTGGTTATTGTTCCCCGTAGTGCTAACCTCTCGCATCCTTTGAGGTGGGTGGCTCGCCACAGGAAAACCTCGAATTCCCGATGGCAAAAGGGCTATACTCTGCGCCCGTTGGCTAATTTTAAGACGATTGGTAGTTCTTCCATGCTGAAATGGCTCGTTCGCCTGTTTATTGTCATGATGCTGGGTGCAGTGCTGGGTGTCGCCAGCCTCATCGGTATCTACTTCTATATCAAACCCCAACTGCCCGATGTCACCGCACTGCGTGACGTCAAGCTGGCAACCCCGATGCGGGTTTACAGCCGGGATGGGGAGTTGATCGCCCAATATGGCGAAATTCGTCGCATTCCGTTGCGTCTGGACGAAATTCCGCAACCCATGATCGATGCCGTACTGGCAACCGAAGATGCACGTTTCTATGAGCACCCGGGCATTGACCCGATTGGTATCATTCGAGCCGCATCCGTCTGGGCTGTCTCCGGCCATGCCCGTCAGGGTGCCAGTACCATCACCCAGCAGGTTGCCCGCAACTTCTTCCTGAGCAATGAGAAGACCATCATCCGCAAGATCAAGGAGGTCTTCCTGGCCTGGCGGATCGAGCAGAATCTCTCAAAAGACGAGATCCTCGAACTATACCTCAACAAGATCCCTCTCGGTTATCGCTCCTTCGGGATCGGTGCGGCGGCACAGGTTTACTTTGGTAAAGAGGTCAAGGATCTGGGACTGGACGAGATCGCCATCATTGCCGGTCTGCCGAAAGCCCCCTCCATGCTCAACCCCATCCGCTCCCCCGAGCGCGCCTTTGCTCGCCGCAACGTGGTGCTGGGCCGGATGCTGGAAACCGGCAAGATCACCCAGGCCCAGTTTGACGAAGCGTCCAAGATGCCGATCAAGGCCCGTTTTCACGGCGCCGAAGTGACCCTGCACGCCCCCTATCTCGGTGAAATGGTACGCCAGAAGATGGTCGAGCAGTTCGGTGAAGATGCCTACACCATGGGCCTGCACGTCTACACTACCGTCTCTGCCGAACGTCAGCGGGCGGCAAGACAGGCACTGCTGGATGGCGTTTTTGCCTATGACATGCGCCACGGCTATCGCGGCCCGACGGCTCAATTATGGAAGGCTGGCGAGACAGCCTGGGATTACGAGCAGATCGTCGCTCACCTTGGCAAGCAGCCCACTTATGATCCGCTGATGGCGGCGGTCGTGACCAAGCTCGGTGAACGCAACGCCACGCTGGTACTGAAGAATGGCAAGGAAGCAGAGCTCGGCTGGAACGGTATTAAATGGGCCCGCTCCTTTATTACCGACGACCGCCAGAGCTATGCCCCGAAATCGGCGCGCGATGTGCTGAAAGTCGGCGCCCAGATCTGGGTGCGGGAAGAGGGCGAAGAGTTGCTGCTGGCTCAAATCCCGGACGTCAACGCCGCGCTGGTTGCCATGAACCCGAAAAATGGGGCGCTGGAAGCACTGGTCGGTGGTTTCAGCTTCGAACTATCCAAATTCAACCGGGTTGATCAGGCGCGTCGCCAGATCGGTTCCAATATCAAGCCTTTCCTCTATGCGACCGCGCTGGAGCATGGCTATACCCTGGCGTCGCTCATCAACGATGCGCCGATCAACCAGTGGGATCCGTCAAAAGGGCCCATGTGGCAGCCCAAGAACTCCCCGGCCGTTTATGATGGTCCCACTCCGCTGCGTCTGGGACTGGCCAAGTCCAAAAACGTGATGTCGGTTCGACTGATGCGCGCCATCGGTCTGGATACCTATATCGACGGTCTGACCCGCTTTGGCTTCCCCCGCGACTTCATCTCTCCCCATGAGTCGCTGGCGCTGGGCGCTGCCGAATTCACCCCCCTCGAGGTAGTGCGTGGTTACTCGGTTCTCGCCAACGGTGGCTTCCTGGTGACCCCATACTTCATCGACAAAGTGACCGACAGTCTGGAGAACACCCTCTATCAGGCCAATCCTGCAATTGCTTGCACCACCTGCGAACAGCAGGCCGCACCCGAGCAGAGCACACTGCCGGAGCCAACTGTTGATGGAGCCGCACAAGATGGCACGCAGACCCCTCTCGCGCCAACCATCGCCCCGCATACCATCAGTGCCCAGAGTGCGTTCCTGATCACCGACACCCTGAGCACAGCCATCTGGGGTGGCAACGGCTGGCGTGGTACCGGCTGGCGTGCAGCCCGCGACCTGAAACGTCACGACATCTCCGGTAAAACCGGTACCACCAACGAATCGCGGGATGCCTGGTTCTCCGGCTACACCCCGGACATCGTTGCTACTTCCTGGATCGGTTTTGACAACCACCAGCGTGGTCTTGGCCGTGCCGAATTTGGCGGTGGCGCCGCGCAGCCTATCTGGATCGACTTCATGAAAGTCGCCCTCAAAAAGCTGCCGGAGCACAAGATGCCGGTTCCCGAGGGGATCATGACAGTGAAGATTGATAGCGAAACCGGCCTGCTGGCGACCAGTGGCGGCACCGACGAATACTTCAAGGAAGGGACCGAACCGACCCGCTACGCAGCACCGAGCTCGGATGGCAATCAGGTCTACGGCGGTGACAACCCCGATGTAGAAGGGCCTGTCTCTACCGACGATATCTTCTAAGCTGCTCTCGCGGCAGAAGCAAAACCGGCAGCCTTGGCTGCCGGTTTTTTTATGGCTCTGTCCCAATTACGTGTTGAAAGGCTAATCTTGAAGTAGGCCATCACCTTGAGGTCTACCATCATGGATACCCCAGCCTTTCAA